>NZ_QAIW01000446.1:8548-15162 GCF_003061285.1 Stenotrophomonas sp. HMWF003
AAGAAGCCCGTTGCCGCCGCCAAGGTGCCGGCGGTGAAGAAGGCCGCTGCGAAGAAGGCCCCGGCCAGCAAGGCCGCCACCCCGGCCGAAAGCGCCGCCAAGCGCAGCGCCAGCCGCGATGCCACCATTGCCCGCAAGTCGCTGCGCAAGCCGGCCACGCCGGGCGTGGAAGAGCTGAAGTTCGGCATCGAGAGCGCCTTCGAGCGCCGTGCCACGCTGACCCTGCATGAGCTGGAAGGTTCGACCAAGCCGCTGGTCGGCCGCGTCATCGATGGCCTGGAAACCGGTGAATTCCGCGTTGCCGAACCCGATGGCCACGGCGGCTGGAAGGTCAACGAGTGGCTGAAGAAGGCGGTGCTGCTGTACTTCCGCGTCAACGACATGGCCGTGGTCGATGCGCGCCCCGCACCGTTCTGGGACAAGGTGGAATCGCGCTTCGCCGGTTTCGACGAGGCCAAGTTCCGCCGCGCCGGCGTGCGCGTGGTGCCCGGCGCGATCGCCCGTCGCGGGACGTACTTCGGCAAGGACGTGGTGCTGATGCCGAGCTTCACCAACATCGGCGCCTATGTCGGCGAAGGCACCATGGTGGACACCTGGGCCACGGTGGGTTCGTGCGCGCAGATCGGCAAGCACTGCCACCTGTCCGGCGGCGCCGGCATTGGCGGCGTGCTCGAACCGCTGCAGGCCAGCCCGACCATCATCGAAGACCACTGCTTCATCGGCGCCCGTTCGGAAGTGGTGGAAGGCTTCGTGGTCGGCCACCACAGCGTGATCGGCATGGGCGTGTTCCTGGGCCAGAGCACCCGCGTGTACAACCGCGCCACCGGCGAAATCAGCTACGGCTCGGTGCCGCCGTACAGCGTGGTGGTGTCTGGCCAGCTGCCGTCCAAGGACGGCTCGCACTCGCTGTACTGCGCGGTGATCGTCAAGCAGGTCGACGCCAAGACCCGCAGCAAGACCAGCGTCAACGACCTGCTGCGCGGCCTGGCTGACTGAGTCCTGCCATGACCACCACCGTGTATGGGTTGAAGAACTGCGACACCTGCAAGAAGGCCACCAGGTGGCTGGACCGTTTCGCGGTGCCGTATGCGTTTGTCGACTACCGCGAAGCGAAGCCGACACCGGAAACGCTGGTCGACTGGGCCGGGCAGGCCGGCGGCTTCGCTGCCCTGGTCAACAAATCGTCGACCACCTGGCGGCAGTTGCCGGACAACCGCAAGGCGGCCGCGTCCGATGCCGAGTGGAAGCTGCTGTTGCGCGAGCACCCGCAGCTGATCAAGCGCCCGGTGGTGGTCACCGCCGACGGCGTGATGACCCAGGGTTTCACCGACAACGGCTTCAAGCAGCGGTTCGGGGTCGGCGCGTGAGCGATGTGCTTGCGCTGACCTGCGACCTGATCGCACGGGCCTCGGTCACGCCGGAGGACGCCGGTTGCCAGGCGCTGCTGGCGGGCCGTCTTGAGCGCGCCGGCTTCCACTGCGAACACCTGCGCCTGGGCGAGGTCGACAACCTGTGGGCCACGCACGGGCAGGGCGCACCGGTGCTGGTACTGCTCGGGCATACCGACGTGGTGCCGACCGGGCCGGTCGAGGCCTGGGCCAGTGATCCGTTCGATCCGCAGATCCGCGATGGCGTGCTGTACGGGCGCGGCGCGGCCGACATGAAAGGCAGCGTGGCCGCGTTCGTGGTCGCTGCGGAGCAGTTCGTGGCTGCCCATCCGGAGCATCCCGGCACGCTGGCCGTGCTGCTGACCAGCGACGAGGAAGGCGACGCCATCGACGGCGTGCGTCGTGTGGCCGACATCTTCCGCGAACGCGGGCAGGCCATCGACTGGTGCATCACCGGCGAGCCGTCCTCCACCGCGGTGCTCGGTGACCTGCTGCGCGTGGGCCGCCGCGGCAGCCTTTCGGCCACGCTGACGGTGAAGGGTGTGCAGGGCCATGTGGCGTATCCGGACAAGGCGCGCAATCCGATCCACCTGGCCGCTGCGGCACTGGCGGAACTGACCGCGCGGCATTGGGACGATGGCTTCGAAAGCTTCCCGCCGACCAGCCTGCAGGTGTCCAACATCCACGCCGGCACCGGGGCCAACAACGTGATTCCGGGCGAGCTGCAGGTGCTGTTCAACCTGCGCTACAACCCGCACTGGAACGCGCCGATGCTGGAACAGGCCATTGGCGCGCTGCTGGATGCGCATGGCCTGGACTACGCGCTGAAATGGCACCGCAGCGGCGAGCCGTTCTACACCCCCGAAGGCACCCTGCGCCGTGTGGCGCGTGAGGTGCTGGGCGCGTTCGCCGGCGCACCGCCGGAAGAAAGCACCGGCGGCGGCACCTCCGACGCGCGCTTCATCGCGCCGCTGGGCGCGCAGTGCATCGAAGTGGGGCCGGTCAATGCCAGCATCCACCAGGTGGATGAGAACGTGCGGGTGGCCGATCTGGAACAGTTGCCGGCGCTGTACCAGCGGCTGATCGAGCGTCTGCTGGCCTGAGGCCGGCGGGTGGAACCCACCGTCGGGCGGTGGCGGTCGTGTCGGCTCGCTGGCCGGCGCCTTCTTCGGTCTGGCAATCGGGGGAGCCGGCCAGCGGCCGGCACTACCGGAGGGACGCGGGGAGCCGGCCAGCGGCCGGCACTACCGGAGGGCGCGGGGAGCCGGCCAGCGGCCGGCACTACCGGAGGGGCGCGGTGCACCGGCCAGCGGCCGGTTCGTCCTACGCCACGATCAAGCCGAACGCGGCCAGGGCTGCGGCGGCCTGCTGCTGCGAAATCACCGCCTTCTTGAACAGCTTGGCGTCCATCACGTTGAGTCCGCTGATGTCGGTACCGCGCAGGTCGGCGCCCTCGAACCGGGTCAGCCGGGTCTGTGCGTTGCGCAGGCTGCCGCCGGTGAACACCGCATCGCGGAAGTCACAGCCGGACAGTTCCGCATCGGAAAAATCCATGCCCTGCAGGTCGGCCTTGCGGAACGAAAGCCCGCGCAGGTCGGCACTGACCAGCAGGCAATCGCGGAATTCCAGCGCCCAGCCGGTCACTTCCTGCAGGTGTGCGCCGGTGAGCTTGCAGTCGTGGAACTGCACCGAGGATAGCGTGGCGCGACGCCAGTGACTGTTGTTGAGATCGCAATGCGAGAAGCGCGCATCGCTGAGCAGCGCGGAACTGAAGTCGCACTGCCCGCCGCGGCATTTCAGCCACTGGGTTTCCTCCAGCGACGCGGCCAGCCAGTTCGCACCGGCGACCGAGCACTGGTTGAACTGGAAGCCGTCCATGTCCAGGCGCGAAAAGTCGCCGTGGTCGAAGATGCAGCCCTCGAAGATGGCCGCACGCGGATGCGCGGCGATGATCGTCTGCATGCGCGCGCGGGTGATGGTGTCGTCGCGGAAAAGGGCGGTGGTCATGCGGGCATTCTGGGTGATGGGCGACGCAGGCGGCAGTCTTGAAGGTGGGCGCGGAGTGTGTACAAACATTCCCAGCGCGGAATACGCGGTAGCGCCGACCGTTGGTCGGCCGCCGTTGATGCCGGCACGGGCAGCCGACCAACGGTCGGCTCTACCGGTCTGGGCGTGCAGCCGACCAACGGTCGGCTCTACCGGGTCGGGGTCAGTCGAAGGTCCAGAACGGCGCTTTGATGCGCTCGCGCCAGTACGATTCGCCGGCCAGGTAGAACTGCTGGGCCTCGGCCTTGGCGAACCAGCCGGCGGCGGCGTCCAGGTCGCGGGTCACGCCGGCGCGGCCGCGGCCGAGCAGCAGCCCGCTGAAGTACTGCCCGTAGACATTGCCCTGGTCGCCCGCCTGCCGATACCAGCGCAGGGCCTGGTGGCCATCGCGGGGCAGGCCGCCCATCCCGGTTTCATACAGCGTCCCCAGGTCCACCTGGGCATCGGCGTCGCCGCGTCGTGCGCGCCGCTGGATGTCCACCACCCGCGGGTGCAGTGCGCCGTCCTGCGGTGCGATGGCCAGCGGCAGCCGCGACGATTCGGACGGCATGTGGTTGTAGATGGTCGCGCGCAGGTCCCAGCGCAGCGCGCTGGCCGCTTCGCCGCGCTCACGGTGGAACCGGGCCAGCATCAGCATGGCCATCGGGTTGCCGTGCCCGGCTGCGGTGCGGTACCAGCGCTCGGCCCGGCGCGGCGAGGGGCGCAGCGCGGTGCCCTGGACCACGTTGGGCCCGTCGGCATGCAGCAGCTCGCCGTCGGTCCAGATCCGGCCCAGCGCCTCTTCTGCCTGCGGGTTGTGGAACGTCCACGGCGTCGCTGCTGCGGCACGCTCGTACCAGCCCACGGCGCGCGGGTCGTTGAACCGTTCATAGGTGCGGGCGGCCTCCCAGGCGCTGTCGAAGCGGCCATCGGCGGCCTTGGCCTCCACGTCGTGGACCAGGGCGGCAGGAGTGCGCGAAGGCGTGCTGGCGCAGGCGGCCAGGACAAGGGTGAGGGCGATGCCGCCCAGGCGTGGGGCGATGCGTCCGATGCGAAGGGTCATTCCAGCCGGGTCGTGCACAGGGGGGGGCGTGATTATCGCCCCGTCGGCTGTACCCGCGCGGTGCCAGGGCGCGCATGGTTGCCATCGCAACAGTTGCACGGCCGCCAAAACCCGGTTACGGTCGATCCATGTCCTCGTTCCTGGCCACCGCCGTCACCAATACCAACCGCAGCAATCTGCGCGCGAATAATCGTGCGCGGCCGATGCGGGACTGCGACCAGGGCTAGTACAAGCACCACGCCCGGACTCCAGAAAACCCGCATCGTCCGATGCGGGTTTTTTTTATGGCCGCTCGAACGCATGCACCCCGTGTATTCCCCCATCATCAGGAGCTGTTCCCATGTGTTCGATCTTCGGTATTTTCGGCCTGCAGGCCGGCGACGACCTTCCCACCCTGCGCCGCCATGCGCTGGACCTTTCGCAGCGCCAGCGCCATCGCGGCCCGGACTGGAGCGGGGTGTACGTCGACGCCGGCGCCATCCTGGTGCATGAGCGGCTGGCCATCGTCGACCCGGCCGGCGGCTCGCAGCCGCTGCTGTCGGCGGACGGCCAGCTGGCCCTGGCGGTCAACGGCGAGATCTACAACCACACCGAACTGAAGGCCGAGCTGGCCCAGCCCTACGCGTTCCAGACCGGCTCGGACTGCGAGGTGATCAACGCGCTGTACCGCGAGGACAGCCCGGCCTCGTTCCTCAACCGCCTCAACGGCATCTTCGCCTTCGCGCTGTGGGACCGCGACCAGCAGCGCGTGCTGATCGCGCGCGATCCGATCGGCGTGGTGCCGCTGTACTGGGGCCACGACAAGGACGGCCGCCTGGTGGTCGCCTCGGAGCTGAAGTCGCTGGTGGACATCTGCGCCGATGCCGCGCAGTTCCCGCCGGGCCACTGGTACGACAGCGCCACCGATACGCTCACGCGGTACTACGAGCGCCCGTGGCGTGACTACGACGCGGTGGAAGGCGTCGAGGCCGACCGGGTGGAACTGCGCGAAGCCTTCGAGCGCGCGGTGCACCGCCAGCTGATGACTGACGTACCGTACGGCGTGCTGCTCTCTGGCGGCCTGGATTCCTCGCTGGTGGCGGCCGTGGCCGCGCGCTACGCACGGCACCGCATCGAGGATGGCGACCAGAGCGAAGCGTGGTGGCCGCGTCTGCATTCGTTCGCCATCGGCCTGAAGGGTTCGCCGGACCTGGCCGCCGCGGCCATCGCCGCCGAGGCGTTGGGCACCGTGCACCACGGCTTCGAGTACACCTTCGAAGAAGGCCTGGACGCACTGCCGGAGGTGATCCGCCACGTGGAAACCTACGACGTCACCACCATCCGCGCCTCCACGCCGATGTTCCTGCTGGCGCGGCGGATCAAGGCAATGGGGGTGAAGATGGTGCTGTCCGGCGAGGGCAGCGACGAGATCTTCGGCGGCTACCTGTACTTCCACAAGGCGCCCAACGCACGCGAATTCCACGAAGAGCTGGTGCGCAAGCTCGATGCGCTCAACAACTACGACTGCCTGCGCGCCAACAAGTCGATGATGGCCTGGGGCGTGGAGCCGCGCGTGCCGTTCCTGGACCGCGAATTCCTCGATGTGGCCATGCGCATCGACGCCAGGCACAAGATGGTCGGGCAGGGGCCGCAGGGCGCACGCCGGATCGAAAAGGCGGTGCTGCGCGAAGCGTTCGAAGGGTACCTGCCCGAGTCGATCCTGTGGCGGCAGAAAGAGCAGTTCAGCGATGGCGTCGGCTACGGCTGGATCGACGGGCTGAAGGCGCATGCCGAAGCGCAGATCAGTGACCGGGTGATGGCCGCAGCCGACAAGCGCTTCGTGCACAACCCGCCGCAGACCAAGGAGGCGTACTACTACCGCCACGTGTTCGAGCAGTACTTCCCGACCCAGGCCGCGGCTGAAACGGTGCCGGGTGGCAAGTCGATCGCGTGCTCCTCGCCGGCGGCGATCGCCTGGGATGCCAGCTTCGCCACGATGGCCGATCCGTCCGGGCGTGCGGTGGCCGGGGTGCACGAGCAGGCGCTGGCCTGATCGCACGCGGCAGGGCTGGCGGGAACACCGCCAGCCCGTAGAATCGCTCCCTCAATCGATGGGGATCGGGAATGGAAGCAGATACCACCGGCGGCATGCGCCGCAG
>NZ_QAIW01000446.1:15172-17011 GCF_003061285.1 Stenotrophomonas sp. HMWF003
TCGTCGCTGGGCGCCGACTGGGCCGCGCACCTGCATGCGCCGCTGGGCCTGTTCCTGATGCAGTTGCTGGTGCTGCTGCTGGTGGCCAAAGGCGCCGGCTGGCTGTTCCGGCGTTTTGGCCAACCGGGCGTGATCGGGGAGATGGCCGCCGGGCTGATGATGGGCCCGCTGGTGCTGGGGGCGCTGTTGCCGCAGGTGCACGGCGCGCTGTTCCCCGCCGCCTCGCTGGGGTCGCTCGGGCTGCTCAGCCAGCTGGGCGTGCTGATGTTCCTGCTGGTGGCCGGCGCCGAACTGGACCTGGGCGGGCTGCGCGGTCGCCGACGGTTTGCGTTCGTGGTCAGCCATGCCGGTATCGCGGTGCCGTTCGTGCTGGGCGTGGCCCTGGCGATCTGGTTGTACGGTGCGCACGCACCCAGCGGGATCGGGTTTACCGGCTTCGCCCTGTTCGTGGGCATTTCACTGAGCATCACCGCGTTCCCGGTGCTGCTGCGGATCCTGGCCGACCGGGGCATGACCAGTACGCCGTTGGGCCAGACCGCCATCGCCTGCGCCGCGCTCGGCGATGCCACCGCGTGGTGCCTGCTGGCGCTGATCGTGGCGGCCGCGCAGGCACAGGGCTGGGTGCCGGCGGCGCTCAACCTGGTGTGTGTGGTGGCATTCGTCGGGGTGATGCTGGGCCTGGTGCGCCCGTGGTTCTCGCGGCAGACGATTGCAGCCGGCCAGGAAGGCCGCTGGCTGCTGGTGATGCTGCTGATGGCGCTGGGCTGCGCGCTGGTCACTGAAATGCTGGGCATCCATGCGCTGTTTGGCGCGTTCGCCGCCGGCGTGGCGGTGTCGGGCAACGCCACCCTGCGGCATACGGTGGCCACCAAGGTCGAACCGTTCGCGGTCACGCTGCTGCTGCCGCTGTTCTTCGCCATGACCGGTCTGCGCATGCGTGCCGATGCGCTGCAGGCCAGCGACCTGCTGCTGTGCGTGGTGGTGATTGCGGTGGCCACGCTGGGCAAGCTGTTCGGTACCTGGAGCGCGGCGCGCAGCGCCGGCATGGGCAACCATGAGGCGTGGAAGCTGGGCGCGTTGATGAACACCCGCGGCCTGATGGAGCTGATCGTGCTGAACCTGGGGTACGACCTGGGTTTCCTCGGCGACCGCCTGTTCGCGGTGCTGGTGATCATGGCGCTGGTCACCACGGCGATGACCGGGCCGTTGTTGAGCCTGATCGAACGTTGCCGACGCTGAAGCCGGCGGTGTGCGGTGCCCCTCGCGGTAGAGCCGACCGTTGGTCGGCTACGCCGTCACCCTAGGCGCACCATCATTCCCGCGTCGGCACCAACCTGAGCGTATGCACCGTCGCGCCGGGCAGGAACGGTGTCGGCGTGCCGTTGACCCAGTCCTCGTGTCCCGCGCCCCAGAACGGTGACAACGGGTGCCCGCTCTGGCCGCCGGGCATGTGGATGATGCCGTCGGCTTCGTGCCCGGGTGACACCACCATGCGCTGCGAGGCGCCAAACGCAGGGCCCTGCACGCGGGGCATGTCGCGGTCGCCGGGCAGGCGGTCGGCCGGCATGCACAGCCACGGCCGGGCAACGGCGGGCAGGGCGCGGCTGACCGGGTGGCAGATCGCGGCGGTGTTGCGCTCGCCCCAGCTGCGCTCGGACAACGTTGGTCCCTGCGCGGCCAGGTCGGCCTCCAGGCGCCGGGCGGCGTCGGCCAGCAGTGCCTCCCAACTGGCATACGGCGGTGGCAGCAGGTGCGCCGGACGTTCGTTCACCAACGGCCAGAGCACGCCTTCGATCTGCGCCAGGCGCGGCTCCAGGTAGGCATCGCCCAGGCGCTGCT
>NZ_QAIW01000048.1:0-8116 GCF_003061285.1 Stenotrophomonas sp. HMWF003
GCGCCGCCCCGTGGGGCGGCGCATCCATCCGGCTTACTCGCCGATGTGCTGCTTCAACCAGCCGTTGACGGTGTCGTGCCACTGCACGCTGTTCTGCGGCTTGAGCACCCAGTGGTTCTCGTCCGGGAAGTACAGGAACTTGGACTCGATGCCCTGGCGCTGTGCCGCGGTGAACGCAGCCAGGCCCTGCTCGACCGGGATGCGGTAATCGAGCTGGCCGTGGATGATCAGGATCGGCTTCTTCCAGTCGGAGACGTGGTTGACCGGGTTGAACTTCTCGTAGTTGGCCGCCTTCTGGTACGGCGTGCCGCCCTGCTCCCACTCGGTGAACCACAGCTCTTCGGTGGCGTAGCCCATCATGCGCTGGTCGAACACGCCGTCATGGTTGACCAGGCACTTCCACGGCGAATTCCAGTTGCCGGCGATCCAGTTGACCATGAAGCCGCCGTAGCTGGCGCCGAGCGCACAGGCTTTGTCGCCGTTGAGGAAGGCGTACTGCTTCTGCGCCGCCGCCCAGCCCTTCTGCAGGTCTTCCAGCGGGCGGTCGCCCCAGTGCTGGCTGATCGCGTCGGTGAACGCCTGGCCGTAGCCGGTGGACCCATGGAAATCGATCATCACCACCGCGTAGCCCTGGCCCGCGTAGGTCTGCGGGTTCCAGCGGTAGCTCCAGCCGTTGCCGAAGCTGCCCTGCGGGCCGCCGTGGATCAGGAAGGCCACCGGGTAGGTCTTGCCTTCCTGGTAGTTGTACGGCTTGACCACGTACCCGTGCACGGTCTCGTTGTTCCAGCCCTTGAACTGGAACTGCTCGTAATCGCCGAAGGCCACGTCGGGCAGCATCTGCGCGGCGCTCGGGGTGATGTCGCGCGGGCTGCTGCCGTCGGCGCTGGCCACCACGATCTGGTCGCCGCTCTTGAGGCTGTTCTTCGTGTACGCCAGGGTGGTGCCGGCAATCACCGGCGAGCCGATGCTGCCGCCCTCGGCAACGACGGTGGCCTTGCCGGTGGCGATGTCGATGTTGAACAGGCGGTGCTCGCCCAGGTCATCGGCGGCGGTGTAGAAGCTGCCGCCGTCGGCGCTCAGCACGATCTCGCCAGCGGAGCGGTCCCACGTCGGCGCGATTTCGCGGGCCTTGCCGGTGGCCAGGTCCAGCGCCATCACGCCGAAGCGGTCGGCTTCGAAGCCCGGGCGCTTCATGGCGCGGTAGTACAGGGTCTTGCCGTCGGCGCTGAACACCGGGCCGGCATCCCAGGCCGGGTTGGCGGCGGTCAGGTTGACCGGCGCCTGCTTGCCGTCCACGTCCAGCTGGTACAGGTCGAAGTTGGTCGACCACGGTTCCTGCTTGCCGGCCACGCGGATGGACGCCACCACGGTCTTGCCGTCCGGGGCCCAGGCGAAGTCGTCGTTGCCGCCGAACGGCTTGGACGGCGCATCGCCATCCAGGGTGGCGCTGATCGCCGAGGCGCCCTTCACCGGCGCGCCCTTGGCCGCCGGCAGCGGGGCCACGAACAGGGTGTTGCGGCGGCCATCGTTCCAGGTGTCCCAATGGCGCACGAACAGCGTGTCGAACACTTCGCCGGTGTTCTTGCGCGCCTTGTGCGCGTCCAGCTTCTTGCTGGTGCAGGCCAGGTCCGAACCACAGGCCTGGAACACGCCGCTGCTGAACACCACGCGGTCGCCCTGCGGGGAGATGTGGAAGCCGTCCACGTCGACCGGGAAGTCGGTCAGCTGGCGCGGGGTGCCGCCATTGATCGGCTGCACGTACAGCTGCTGGCTGCCGCCCTTGGCGCTCAGGAAGTACACGTTCTGGCCGTCGGCCGACAGCGCGGCCGAATTGACGTTCCAGCCGGCCGGGGTGAGCGGCTTGGGCGGGGCGGCGTCGCGGGTGCGCAGGTTGCGGATGAACAGGCCGGTGCTGGCCTTGCTGTCGGCGCCGACCACGCGCTTGGCGAACACCACGTTGCCACCGTCGGCGGTGAGCAGCGGGGCCGAAACCCGATCCAGCGCGATCATGTCGCGCACATCCAGGCCACGCGTGGCGGCCAGCGACGGCAGCGCGGTCAGCAGGCACAACGGCAGCAGGGCGTAACGAAGTTTCATCGGGTTCTCCGCGGAACGGCAAAACGCCGATGGTAGGGCCGCGGGGGTGGCCGTGGCAAAGGCCATCGGTCATGGCGTTGCCCGGAAACGACAAACCCCGCCGGGGCGGGGTTTGTCGGGTGTCAGACCGGGTCGGTCAGACCTTGCCGCCGGACCGCTTGCCGGTGCGGTAGATCAGCCAGCCCACCAGGAACAGCACGGCCAGGCCGATCCAGTCGGCACCCGGCAGGGCGAACGGCAGTGCCAGCACATCGGCGCGGCCGCTGAGCACGATCGGGATCGCAATGGCGATACCCATCAGCGCTTCACCGGTGATCAGGCCGGCAGCGAACAGCACGCCCGGCTTGTGCACGCGGTCGCGGCCTTCTTCGTCCTCGGCACGCACCTTGTGGAAGCGCTCGACCAGGTAGGAGATCAGGCCGCCCAGGAAGATCGGCACCATCAGCTCCAGCGGCAGGTAGATGCCGATCGCCGCGGCCAGCACCGGCACGCGGAAACGGGACCCGCGCGACTTCAGCCAGCCATCGAAGGCGATGATGACCGCACCGATGCCCGCACCGATGGCGATGAAGGTCCACGGCAGCTGGCCACCGAACAGACCCTTGGCCACCGAGGCCATCAGGTTGGCCTGCGGCGCCGCCAGGGCGTTGGGATGGGCGGCGGTGGGCGCACCGATGCCATACGCGGTGGCCAGCAGGTTCAGCACCGGGGCCATGATCAGCGCGCACGAGAACGCGCCGATGCCCAGCATCAACTGCTGCTTCCACGGGGTTGCGCCGACGATGTAGCCGGCCTTGAGGTCCTGCAGGTTGTCGCCCCCGACCGCAGCGGCGCAGCACACCACCGCGCCGATCATGATGGCCGCCACCGCACCCAGCGGGGCACCGCCCACGCCGACCGGGGTCAGGCCGCTCTTGCCCAGCAGCAGCACCAGCACGGCCGAGGCGAACAGGATGGTGGAGATGGTGATGCCCGAGACCGGGTTGTTGGACGAGCCGATCAGGCCGGCCAGGTAGGCCGACACCGAAACGAACAGGAAGCCGGCGACGATCATGATGATGGTCATCGGGATCGACACGTGCCACTGGCCCACGATGGCCTGGTACAGCGCCAGCAGCGGCAGGGTGAACACCACCAGCGCCACCAGCATCCACTTCATGGGCAGGTCGCGCTCGGTCTCGGCCAGGGCCGGACCGCCACTCTTGCGCGCAGCGGCGAAGCCACTCTTGACCCCGTTGAACAGCGACTTGCGCAGCGAGATCAGGGTCCACACGCCGCCGATCAGCATGGCGCCAACGCCGAGGTAGCGGATCTTGGCGCTCCAGATCGCAAACGCCGCGTCGGTGGACGACGCGGTGGCGATGGACGCGGCCAGGGCCGGGTCGCTGTTGACGAAGAACGCCTGGTACAGCGGGATGGCGATGTGCCAGGACAGGATCGAGCCGGACACCACCACGATGCCGACATTGAGGCCGACGATGTAGCCCACGCCCAGCAGCGCCGGCGACAGGTTGGTGCCGATGAAGGCGGTGATCTTGGAACTGCCGATGTAGGCCGACTGCGCCCAGGCATCGGGGATCAGGCGCATGCCGCTGGCGGCAGCGACCTTGACGAACGCACCGATCACGGCCGACACGGCCAGGATCTTCAGGCCCGGGCCGGGGTTTTCACCGGCCTTGAGCACTTCGGCGGCCGCCTTGCCTTCCGGGAACGGCAGCGGGTCTTCGACGATCATCGAACGCCGCAGCGGCACCGAGAACAGCACGCCCAGCAGGCCACCAAGGCCGGCGATGCCCAGCACCCACCAGTACTTGAAGTCCGGCCAGTAGCCCATGATCACCAGCGCGGGGATGGTGAAGATGACACCGGCGGCGATCGACGAACCGGCCGAGGCGCCGGTCTGGACGATGTTGTTTTCAAGAATGGTGCCACCGCCGAGCAGGCGCAGCACGCCCATGGAGATGACGGCCGCGGGAATCGCGGTGGCGATGGTCAGGCCTGCGAACAGACCGAGGTAGGCGTTGGCGGCCGACAGCACCACCGCCAGCACGATGGCAAGCACCACCGCGCGGAGGGTGAGCTGCTTGGGCGCAGCGTCGTTGTTCATGGATGCCCCTGATGGCAAAAAATCCCTTTCACGCTAGCGTTCAGGGGGCGTCAAGTCCAGTGCGGTTGGTCCCGGCCAGCCGATGGCAGGCGGTGGACGCCGACGATACGGGCTTCATCCGTCGCCGCCGGTCGCATCCAGCCACAGTTGGCACATCATCGCGGCGGTCCAACGGAAGGCCAGGCCTGTCGGTGCAATGCAGATGATCCAGATCCGCCTCGACGCGCGTCTGGTCGGGAGCGAGGCGCCCTGCCCGCGGTGCGGACCGCTGATCCGGCGCGGCCCGCCAGCGCACCAATGGGCGACACCCCAAATGTTATGTTATATCCTGTCACGCCACCGACCGGAGCGCCCGTGGCCCCCGCCTCTCCCCGCCTGACCTCGATCGACCAGCTGCGCGGCACGGTGATCGTGCTGATGCTGCTCGACCACGTGCGCGAGACCTTTTACCTGCACGCCCAGGTGGCCGACCCGATGGCGGTGGACCAGGTTGAGCCGGCGCTGTTCGTCAGCCGCCTGCTGGCGCATCTGTGCGCGCCGGTGTTCGTGCTGCTCACCGGGCTCTCGGCGTGGCTGTATGGCAGCGGCCAGGCCCAGGGCAAGCGCGCGGCCGCCGCGTTCCTGCTCAAGCGCGGGCTGTTCCTGGTGGCGCTGGAAGTGCTGGTGGTGAATCTTGCCTGGACGCTGCAGTTCCCGCCGAGCGTGATCTACCTGCAGGTGATCTGGGCGATCGGGCTGAGCATGATCGCGCTGGCCGGCCTGCTGTGGTTGCCGCGCGGGGTGTTGGCGGTTGTCGCGCTGGGGTTGATCGCCGGCCACAACCTGCTGGACGGCGTGCAGGTGCAGGGAAATGGCGCGTGGGCGGTGCTGTGGAAGGTTCTGCACCAGCGCGACTGGATCGAGCTGGGCCAGCACCTTCGGTTGCGCACCTCGTACCCGGTGCTGCCGTGGATCGGGGTGATCGCGCTGGGGTACGTGCTGGGGCCGTGGTTCGCGCGTGGCGGTGATGCGGGGCTGCGCCAGAAACGGCTGCTGTGGGCCGGTGGTGGCGCGCTGCTGGGGTTCGTCGTGCTGCGCGCGCTCAATGTCTATGGCGATGCGCCGTGGCAGGCGCTGGGCACGGCCGGGCAGACCCTGATGAGCGTCTTCAACGTCACCAAGTACCCGCCGTCGCTGCTGTTCCTGCTGCTCACCCTGGGCATCGGCCTGCTGGTGCTGCGGCTGTACGAGCACCCGGCGCTATCGCGGGCGCTGGCGCCGCTGGCCAGCATCGGCGCGGCCCCGATGTTCTTCTACCTGCTGCACCTGTACGTGCTGAAGCTGCTGTATGTGCTGGCCGAAGCCCGCTGGGGGCACACCCACGGCGGGTACTTCGGGGTGGACCACGTGGCCACGCTGTGGGCGATCACCGCCGTGCTGGCACTGGCGCTGTACTGGCCCACCCGCGCGTTTGCGCGGTTGAAGGCCCGGCGGCGGGATATCGCGTGGTTGCGGTATCTGTGAGGCGGGCGTGGCCGGGTGAGTGGGCTTGCCGGCCAGCGGCCGGCACCACCGGTGGCCGGCATTGGTGGCGCGTGGCTCCTATAATTGCCGCCTCTTTGCCGTTGCCACTTCGATGACCGCAGCCGCCCTGCCCGCTTCCGCTTCGACCGCCACCGACGATTTCCTTGGCCACCCCAAGGGCGTCTACGTCTGCTTCTTCACCGAGATGTGGGAGCGGTTTTCGTTCTACGGCATGAAGGCGCTGCTGCTGCTGTACCTCACCAAGTACCACCTGTTCGGCGACAAGGCCGGGCTGGACCTGCTGGGGGCGTATGGCGGGCTGGTGTACTGCATTCCGGTGTTCGGTGGCCTGCTGGCCGACCGCTGGCTGGGCATGCGCAAGGCGGTGGTGTTCGGTGGCGTGCTGCTGGTGCTGGGCCACCTGGGCATGGCCTTCGAAGGCCACGCGGCCACCCGCATCGACGGCCAGATCGTGCGCGACGACGCCGCGCTGGGCATCACCTACCTGTCGCTGGCGCTGATCATCATGGGCGTGGGCTTCCTCAAGCCGAACATCTCCACCATCGTCGGCAAGCTGTACCCGGAAAACGATCCGCGCCGCGATTCGGGCTTTTCGCTGTTCTACGCCGGCATCAACCTGGGCGCGCTGTTCGCCTCGCTGGTGTGCGGCTTCCTCGGCGAGGCCTACGGCTGGAAGTATGGCTTCGGCGCCGCCGGGATCGGCATGGTGATCGGCCTGGGCATGTTCCTGTGGGGCCAGAAGTACCTGCAGGGCCACGCCGAACCGACCGATGTGCCCGCGCTGCGCCAGCGCGTGCTGGGCATCCGCCGCGAGTGGCTGATCTATGCGGTGGCCGTGCTTGGCGTGGTGCCGGTGGCGGCGCTGATGTGGGCTGCAGCCAATGGCGCGTTCGCGCTGGGCGGTGAAATCAGCCTGGCGCTGATGTTGATGATCGTGGTGCTGGGTGGCGTGCTGGTGTGGTTCGCCTGGTTCACCGGTACCCGCTGCACGCCGGTGCAGCGCCAGCAGATGATCGCGCTGATGGCGCTGATCTTCATGGCGCTGGTGTTCTTCACCCTGTACGAGCAGACCTACGGGTCGTGGGTGACCTTCACCGACCGCCTGCTGACCAAGGACCTGGTGCCGTCCCTGGTGATCCAGGGCGGCACGCCGCTGCCGTGGTCGATCGCCTCGCTGCTGCTGGCGCCGCTGGGCTTCGTGGTGGCGGCACGGCTGTCCGAGCGCACTCCCGGCTCGACCGCACCGCGCAATCTTTTCGTCGGCATCGTCGTGCTGATGCTGGTGATGCTGGTCCGCGACTGTCTGGTGATTCCGCAGACCGCCGGCTCGCTGACCTACCTGGGCGGGTTGTTCCTGGTGGTGCTGGCGCCCTTGTTCGCCACGTTGTGGGCCTGGCTGGACCGGCGTCGGCTGGACCCGTCCAAGCCGGTCAAGTCCTCGTTCGGGCTGATCTTCGCCGCGCTGTCGTTCGTGCCGCTGGCCCTGGCGGCGCAGCAGGTGGGCGCGACCGGGCAGATGGCCAGCGTGTGGTGGCTGGTGCTGGCCTACCTGATCCTGGAGATCGGCGAGATGTGCCTGTCGCCGGTGGGCCTGTCGGCGGTGACCCAGCTGGCCGCGCCGCGCGTGGTGAGCCTGATGATGGGCACCTGGTTCCTGGCCACCGCGTTCTCCGAGACGCTGGCCGCGCTGTTCGGCAAGCTCGCCGCGATCGAGGTGCCCGAAGGCGAAACCATGAACATCGCCAGCGCCGCCGCCAGCTACGAACACCTGTTCTGGCTGCTGATGTGGATCGGCCTGGGCTGCGCGGCGGTGGCCCTGGCCTGTTCGCCGCTGCTGAAGAAGATGATGCACGGGGTGAAGTAAGCCCCCCTGCCGCGGCCTCGACACAACGGCACCTTCGGGTGCCGTTGTTGTTTGTCGTGTTCATCCCATTTGGCAGCTGCCTGCCATATGCACTTAAACGGCCCATAACAACAGACGACTGGTTCACAGTCTGGCGCTTTCGTATTTGTTGCAGATACATCACTCCGGCGCACTGCCACCATCCGCCGCGTCCAACCGCTGCCACTGGCACGGCGACGCAACGGGTAGCTGTCTCCTGTTGCATTCCCCCACGATTTTTTTGCACTTGCTCGCCAGGAGAACTCCCCATGCGTCCCCACCTGCCCCTCCGCCATCCGTTGGCGGCGATGATCGCCCTTTCGCTGTGCGCTGCACCGTTGACCCACGCGCAGACGACCGAACGAGCGTGCGACCCGCTGACCGACTCCGAATGCGAAGACAGCGCCGATGACGGCGCACGCCGCTTCTCGCCCTGGTGGATCGGCGGCATTGCCGCGGTGGTGGCCGGTGCCGCCGCCGGTGGCGGTGGCGGCACCGGCCACCAC
>NZ_QAIW01000447.1:0-1126 GCF_003061285.1 Stenotrophomonas sp. HMWF003
GTGGGATGTCGCGTTGCAGCTTGGTGGTGCGACAATTTTGGTTACACTCGAAACCTATTTTTCGCGATCCCGGATACCCACCCATGAAGCTTGGTTCTTTGAAGGAAGGCGGCCGCGACGGCACCCTGATCGTGGTCTCGCGCGACCTGCGCCACGGCGCACGCGCCACCGGCATCGCCGCCACCCTGCAGCAGGCGCTGGAAGACTGGAGCCACCTGGCGCCGCGCCTGAACGCGTTGTATGAGTCGCTCAACGACGGTAGCGCCGACGGCGTCTTCGACATCGACCTGCAGGCGCTGGCCGCGCCGCTGCCGCGGTCCTACGAGTTCGTGGACGGCAGCGCCTACCTGCCGCACGTCGAGCGCGTCCGCCGCGCCCGTGGCGCCGAGGTGCCGGAGAGCTTCTACACCGACCCGCTGATGTACCAGGCCACCAGCGCCGGCTTCTACGGCCCGCGTGATGCGGTGAAGGTGGTCAGCGAGGAATACGGCATCGACCTGGAAGCGGAGATCGTGGTGATCACCGACGACGTGCCGATGGCGGTCACCGCCGAACAGGCCGCCGGCCATATCCAGCTGGTGGGCTTGGTCAACGACGTGTCGCTGCGCAACCTGATTCCGGGCGAGCTGGCCAAGGGCTTCGGCTTCCTGCAGTCCAAGCCGCGCTCGGCGCTGTCGCCGGTGTTCGTCACCCCCGACGAGCTGGGCGACGCCTGGCAGGACAGCAAGGTGCACCTGCCGCTGCTGACCCATATCAATGGCCAGTGGTTCGGCGCCCCGGAAGCGGGCGTGGACATGCAGTTCAACTTTGCCCAGCTGGTCGCGCATGCTGCCAAGACGCGCCCGCTGGGTGCCGGCGCGATCGTCGGCTCGGGCACCATCGCCAACGAGGACACCAGCAAGGGCGCCTCCTGCTTTGCCGAGCTGCGCACGGTGGAAACCCTGCGCGATGGCAAGCCGAGCACGCCGTTCATGTCCTTCGGCGACGTGGTCCGCATCGAGATGCTGGACGCGGCCGGGGAGAGCATCTTCGGCGCCATCGAGCAGCGCATCGAACAGGCCGCCAGGCCCTGAACGCCACCGCCGCCACCGACGAGAGCGCGATCGAGCTGTTCAGCTACTGGCGG
>NZ_QAIW01000448.1:0-9258 GCF_003061285.1 Stenotrophomonas sp. HMWF003
CGGCCTGCGGCCGCCACCTCCTCCTTTATTTCGCCTCCAAGGGCATGGGGCCCCAGCGCCCGACCCACCGACGGCTGCGCCTGAAATTTGAACCTGGCGAGCCCGGGCATTCGTACCCACCAACGGTGGGTACCTACCGCGACGCGCATGCGCCTGCCGGCCGTTCACCCACGCCCACCCTGCAAGGCTTTGCGGGCATCGGCGAGGCGCCCTGCCGCCGTCCTGGGCCCTGCCCCGGACACCGGCGTCCGGGGCAGCGCTTGCGGGCGGTTCACACCGCGCGCATAGAATCACTCGCCGCCGCACGTTCTGCTCGCCCCCTTCATTCTCCGTCCGCAATGCGGTCGGCCGGACGGTCTTACGGAGAACTCCCATGTCTGCAGTCCATCCCTTTGCCCCCCGCCCGCAGCTGCACCCGACCCTGCGCATCACCGAAGAAGCGCACCGTGACGTGTACTGGATCCACATGCACGCCAACCTGGTCGACAACCCCGGCCGCCCCTGCTTCGCCTCGCGGCTGGTGGACGATATCGTGGGCTACCAGCGCGAGCTCGGCGAACGCCTGAGCATCTCCCATGCGCTGTCCCCGCATGTGGTGCTGGCTTCGGACAGTGACGTGTTCAACCTGGGTGGCGACCTGGAACTGTTCTGCCGCCTGATCCGCGAGGGCGACCGCCCGCGCCTGCTCGACTACGCCCAGCGCTGCGTGCGTGGGGTGCATGCGTTCCACGCCGGCCTGGGCGTGCGTGCGCACAGCATCGCGCTGGTGCAGGGCAACGCGCTCGGCGGTGGCTTCGAAGCCGCACTGAGCTGCCACACCATCGTGGCCGAGGAAGGCGTGCTGATGGGCCTGCCCGAGGTGCTGTTCGACCTGTTCCCGGGCATGGGCGCCTACTCCTTCATGTGCCAGCGGATCAGCCCGCGCCTGGCCGAGAAGATCATGCTGGAAGGCAACCTCTACACCGCCCGCCAGCTGCACGAGATGGGCCTGGTGGACGTGGTGGTGCCGGTCGGTGAAGGCGTCGCCGCGGTCGAACGGGTGATCAAGGACAGCAAGCGCATTCCGCACGCCTGGGCGGCCATGCGCGAAGTGTCGGAAGTGTCCAGCATGGTGCCGCTGCACGAAATGATGCGGATCACCGAGATCTGGGTCGACACGGCCATGCAGCTGGGCGAAAAGTCGCTGCGTACGATGGACCGGCTGGTGCGTGCACAAGGACGGCGCAACGGTGATGCCGGCTGAGCCTGGCCATGTTCAGGAGGGCGTGCACTCGTCGCCATCGGACTGCCGCAGGGCGACAGCCCGGGCGTCGAGTGCCTTCCTTCCCTGCCGCAACGCATTGCCCAGCGCGGCCGCACGCGGGGTCCATTCGGCCTTGAGCTGCCAGTCGGGCATGCGCATCAGTTCACCCCCGGCGCTGGCCACCTGTACCAGGCCGAGGTTGCTGGCCACCCCACGCAGCGCGTGGGCGTGTTCGCGCAGCTGATCCCAGGCCTGCTGTTCACCACTGCCCTGGATCCGGGCCATGCAGCCGTCGACATCGCTCAGGCACTGGGCGATGAACTGCTTTTCAAACCCCTCCCCCATGCCCAGCGCGGCCAGCTCGTCGAGCACCGCCGGATCGAGTGCGCCGGCCACCACCGGCGCGGCGGGCACCGCCTGGATGCCCGGCTCGGGCCGGGTGTTGGCGGCGATGTCGGCCAGGATGTCCAGCAACCGCGTCGCCACCACCGGCTTGGCCAGGAACGCGCGCGCACCGGCCTGTTCGCAGCGCAGGATCGAATCGGGGGTAACGTCGGCGCTGAGCACCATCACCGGGATGTAGGGCATGCCGCTGGCCTGCATCACCCGCAGCTGCTTGAGCAGGTCCAGCCCGCTCATGCCCGGCATGTGCAGGTCGACGATGGCGGTGTCGAAGTCGGACTGTTCCAGCATGTCCAGCACCTGTTCGCCGCCATTGACGCAGACCACCTTGTGGCCGGCCTTTTCCAGCAGGCGCTGCAGCACCATGCGGTTGGCTGCATGGTCGTCGGCCACCAGCACGCGCAGGCTGCGCACCCGGGCACGGTGGCGCAGGAACGGATTGGAGAACGCGATGACGTTGCCGTTCTCGGTGGTGTCACCGGCCAGCACCGGGGTCATCGCCACGTCCAGCGCGATTTCCACCCAGAACACGCTGCCGCGCGGACTGTTGGCGCTGTAGCCGATGCGGCCGCCCATCGACTCGACCAGGCCCTTGGCAATGGAGGTGCCGAGCCCGGTGCCTTCGTGGCGGCGGGCCAGGCCCACGTCGGCCTGCTCGAACGCGTCGAACAGGCGCTCGCGCAACGCAGCCGGCACGCCGATACCGCTGTCGAGGATCTCGAAGCGCAGCATCACCCGCTCGCCAGCCTGCCCGTCCAGCAGCGACACGCGCAGTTCCACGAACCCGTCATCGGTGAACTTGACCGCGTTGCCCATCAGGTTGAGCAGGATCTGCTGCAGGTGGCCGGCATCGCCGTACAGGCGCGGCGGCACGTGTTCGTCCACCACCACGCGGTACTCCAGCGCCTTGGTGCGCGCCTGCGGGGTCAGGATCAGGTTGATCGCCTGCAGCACGTCGGCCAGGGCGAATTCGTGGCGCTCCACGCGGACCTTGCCGGCCTCGATGGCCGAGATGTCCAGCACCTCCTCCACCAGCGCCAGCAGGCTGCGCGCCGAGGCCTGGATGGTGTTGAGGCACTCGCGCTGCTCCTCGTCCAGGCGGGTGGTGGCCAGCACTTCGGTCATGCCGGCCAGGCCGTTCAGCGGGGTGCGGAACTCGTGGCTCATGTTGGCCAGGAAGCGGCTCTTGGCTTCGTTGGCCTGGCGCGCCTCGGCCACCGCGCGGGTCAGCGCGTGCAGCAGCGAATCGAAGTACAGCGGGATCGCCGCCAGGCCCAGCAGCAGCCCCCACGCCAGGTAACTGTGCTGCTGCCAGTACGGCGCCAGCATGATGGTGCACAGGAAGGCCACGCAGCCCATGGCCGTGGCCACGCGCAGGTAGGTACTGCCATAGCGCATGCCGTTGCCGATGGTGACCCACAGGCACACCGCATACAGCGGCGCGGCCGGCTCGCCCTGGATGGTCATGATCAGCCCCATGCAGGAGTAGTCGGTGAGCATGCCGATCACCCGCCGCACGTGCGAGACGCCCGGCTGCAGCAGGATGGCCACCAGCAGCCCGGCCGACACGGTCAGTTCGAAGGCCAGGATCAGCCAGGTGGCCAGCAGCGTATCGCCGTGGTTCTCCAGGTAGCGCCAGCCCAGGTAGATGATGAACAGCGCGGTGATGGCGATGCGGATCAGGTTCTGCGCGTGCTCGCTGTCGGGCCGGCCGGACAGGCGCTGCCTGAACCGCGCCAGCAGGTGCGGCTTGCCGGCGTGGCCGGTGCGGGGAGAGTCGTTCATGGGGGGCACTCGCATGCGTCGGCGCAGCAGGGTCGAGCAGCACATCGGCACCACTGCCAGCCCCAGCCAAAGGAAGAAAGCCAGCCTGGCGTTGTCCATCCAGTACGGAGTCAGCAACACGGTGGTGCCAAAGCCAAGCATCGCCAGTGCAATGGCACCGGCCAGGTACCGGTTGCCATAACGCAGCCCATTGCCCACCGTCACCCACATCACCACCGCATACACCCAGGCCAACGGCTCGCCCATCTGGATCATGCCCAGCGCGATCAGCCCGTAGTCGGCGAGCATGCCGACCACCCGGCGCAGGTGCGAACGCTGCGGCCGCCAGAGCAGCCAGCCCAGCAACAGCAGCGACAGCCCCAGCCCGGTCAGCGCCGTAGCCAGCACGCCGTGGTACTGGTCCAGGAGGTGGTTGCGCGCCCCGGCAAGCAGCACGTACAGCAGGATCAGCGAAATCAACGCGATCCGCACGACCACCTGCCCGTGCTCGGTATCCGGACGTTGCGCCAGTCGGCGCGTCAGCCACGGGTACAGGGGCTGCATCTCACATTCCCGGGCGGGTCGAGGCGGTCGAGTGCTGGGCGCAGATTTCTTCCAGCTGCTCGCGGCCCTTCATCAGCGCGTCCACGCAGCGCGGGTCGAACAGGCGGCCGCGCTGCGCGTACAGGTAGGCCATGGTGGCTTCCATCGTCCATGCTTCCTTGTACGGGCGTGGCGAGATCAGTGCGTCGAATACATCGGCCACCGCCACGATCCGCGCTTCCAGCGGGATCGCATCGCCGATCAGGCCATCGGGGTATCCGCTGCCGTCATAGCGCTCATGGTGGCGCAGCGCGATCAGCGCGCCCACCTGGATGAAGCGGTTCTGGCTGCCGCTGAGCAGCTCGTAGCCGATCCGCGGGTGCCGGCGCATGATCGCCAGCTCTTCTTCGTTGAGCTTGCCCTGCTTGAGCAGCACCGCATCGGGAATGGCGATCTTGCCCATGTCGTGCAGCGGCGCGGCCATTTCGATCAGCTTGCACTCTTCCTCGGGCAGGCCGAGTTGTTCGGCGATCAGCCCGGCCACGTGCGCCATGCGCTCCAGGTAGGCGCTGGTGCCGGCATCACGGAACTCGATCGCACGCGCCAGCCGCGACAGCGTCTCGCGTTCGCGCTCTTCCACTTCGTGCATGCTGGCCAGCAGGCGCTGCTCCAGCGACAGCGCACGCTGTTTGACGTTTTCCGATTGCTGGCGCAGCTGCAGCAGGTTGTAGCAGCGCGCGCGCAGTTCGCGCGGCCGGATCGGCTTGACCAGGAAATCGATCACGCCCGCTTCCAGCGCGGCCTGGCGGATGGGTTCGTCGCCGACCACGGTGATCAGGATCACCGGGATGTCGCGGTGCTTGGGCAGGCGGCGGAACCGGCGGGCGAATTCCAGCCCGTCCATTTCCGGCATGCGGTAGTCCAGCAGCAACAGGTCCACCGGGTGCGACTCGCACCAGGCCAGCGCGGTGAGCGGGTCGCCGAAGTCGTGCACGCTCAGTTCGGGCGCGATGTCCTCGATGACATGACGCAGCATGGTGCGCGCGGACGTCTGATCGTCAACGATGACAATATTCAAGGCTGCTTCCGCCGTCTTCCTGGACCACACTGGAACATGCTGCGGAAAGGATACTCCGCCACTCTGCACACTGGCACCTTGCATGGATCCGCCTCCCGTCGCGATCGCCCGGTTCATGATCGTAGCCGCAGTGTGATGCGGGCGTCACGCCCGCCCTCTGCTCGATCATTGCCTGGTCATCACACCGAACTGCCCGGATGACCACGCAGAAACGATACGCGCGCGGCCACGGCAGCGGAACCCCGCCCGGGATGCCCGTGCCGGGCACCCGGACGTACGTCTCAGTTTTCCGGACGCATGTAGGGGAACAGCAGCACATCACGAATCGAACTGCTGCCGGTCAGCAGCATCACCAGACGGTCGATGCCGATGCCCAGGCCGCCGGTCGGGGCCATGCCGTACTCCAGCGCACGGATGTAATCGGCGTCGTAGTGCATGGCCTCGTCGTCGCCGCCTTCCTTGGCCGTCACCTGGGCCTGGAACCGGGCCGCCTGGTCTTCCGGGTCGTTCAACTCGGAGAAGCCGTTGGCCAGCTCCTTGCCGTTGATGAACAGCTCGAAGCGGTCGGTGTAGCCCGGCTGGTCGTCGTTGGCACGGGCCAGCGGGGAGACCTCGACCGGGTGGTCGGTGATGAAGGTCGGCTGCACCAGGGTGTGCTCGACGGTGGCCTCGAAGATCTCCAGCAGCAGCTTGCCCCAGCCGTAAGACGGCTTGATGCGGATCTTCAGGCGCTCGCAATGGGCGGCCAGCGCGTCGCGGTCGGTGCAGTCGGCGGCGCTGATGTCCGGGTTGTGGTGGCGCACGGCCTCGTCCATGCGCCAGCGGCGGAACGCCGGGGCCAGGTCGATGGTGGCACCGTCCCACTCCACCGTGGTGGTGCCCAGCACCTTGCTGGCCACGTCACGGATCACGCCTTCGGTCAGGTCCATCACTTCGGTGTACGTGGCGTAGGCCTCGTACAGCTCCATCATGGTGAATTCCGGGTTGTGGCGGGTGCTCACGCCTTCATTGCGGAAGTTGCGGTTGATCTCGTACACGCGCTCCAGCCCACCCACGACCAGGCGCTTGAGGTACAGCTCCGGGGCCACGCGCAGGTACAGGTCCAGGTCCAGCGCGTTGTGGTGGGTGGTGAACGGCTTGGCCGTGGCGCCGCCGGGGATGTAATGCATCATCGGCGTTTCGACTTCCAGGAAGTCGCGGCTGTCCAGCCAGGCGCGCATGGCGCGGATGATCCGCGAGCGCTTGATGAACACCTCGCGCGACTCCGGGGTCACGATCAGGTCCACGTAGCGCTGGCGGTAGCGCTGCTCCACGTCGGCCAGGCCGTGCCACTTGTCCGGCAGCGGGCGCAGCGACTTGGTCAGCAGGCGGATACTGGTGGCCTTGACCGACAGTTCGCCGGTCTTGGTGCGGGTCAGCCCGCCTTCCACGCCGATGATGTCGCCCACGTCCCAGCCCTTGAAGGCGGTGTAGGCATCGCCCAGGGTGCTGCCCTGCAGGAACAGCTGGATGCGGCCCGATTCGTCCTGGATCTGGGCGAAGCTGGCCTTGCCCATCACGCGCTTGGCCATGAGGCGGCCGGCCATCTTCACCTGGCGGTCGGTTCCTTCCAGCGCTTCGGCGGTCCACTGTTCGGCGTCGGCGAACTCGGTCTGCAGGGTGCCGGCGAACTGTTCGCGGCGGAAATCGTTCGGGTAGGCGATGCCCTGCCCGCGCAGGGCGGTCAGTTTCGCGCGGCGCTCGGCGATGAGGCTGTTCTCGTCGACGGGGGGCTGCGGCGCGGCGGTCTGATCGTTCATGGCGTGGGTCTATGTATGTCGGGGGGAGGTACGGTCCCCGCCATCATGCCGATGGTCGGGGCGGATTGCGAAACCGGGCGTGGCCCGGGCACAACGGATCGGGGCCGCGCGTGGCGGCCCCGACGGTCAGGCGTCGGTGCGTTTGGCACCCACGGCCAGGCCGGACTTCAGGCTGGCTTCGACGAATTCGTCGAGGTCGCCGTCCAGCACCTTCTGCGTGTCCGAGCGCTCGATGCCGGTGCGCAGGTCCTTGATACGGCTCTGGTCGAGCACGTAGTTGCGGATCTGGCTGCCCCAGCCGATGTCGGACTTGGTGGCTTCCACGGCGTCACGCTCGGCGTTGCGCTTCTGGATTTCCAGCTCGTACAGCTTGGCAGCCAGCATCTTCATCGCGTTGTCGCGGTTCTGGTGCTGGCTGCGGCCGGTCTGGCAGGCCACGACCGTGTTGGTCGGAATGTGCGTGATGCGCACCGCCGACTCGGTCTTGTTGACGTGCTGACCACCGGCACCGGAGGACCGGTACACGTCGGTGCGCAGGTCGGCCGGGTTGATGTCGATTTCGATGTTGTCATCGACTTCCGGCGACACGAACACCGAGGTGAAGCTGGTGTGGCGGCGGTTGTCCGAATCGAACGGCGACTTGCGCACCAGGCGGTGCACGCCGGTTTCGGTCTTCAACCAGCCGTAGGCGTAATCGCCTTCCACGCGCAGCGTGGCCGACTTGATGCCGGCAACGTCGCCACCGGACACTTCCATCAGCTCGGTCTTCCAGCCGCGCGATTCGCACCAGCGCAGGTACATGCGCAGCAGGATCTCGGCCCAGTCCTGGGCTTCGGTACCACCGGCGCCGGCCTGGATGTCGACGAACGCCGCGGCATTGTCCATCTGGCCGGAGAACATGCGCTGGAATTCCAGCTGTTCGACGTGCTTCTGGTACTTGTCCAGGTCGGCGACCACGGCCAGGGCGGTATCTTCGTCCTGTTCGCTGTCGGCCAGTTCCAGCAGTTCGCCGGACTCGGACAGGCCATCCAGGATCGTGGCGATGCCGCCCACGGTCTTTTCAAGGTTGGCGCGTTCGCGGCCCAGGTTCTGGGCGTATTCGGCGTTGTTCCAGATATCCGGGTTTTCCAGTTCCCGGGTTACTTCTTCCAGACGCTCTTTCTTGGCGTCGTAGTCAAAGATACCCCCTGAGCGACAGCACGCGATCGGTGAGATCGGTGATGCGCTGGCGGACAGGATTGAGCTCGATCATGTCGGCAGTTAGTGCGTGCGAAAAGACTGTCCATCATAGCCTATCCGGGGCTTTCCAGCCGCAACGGCCGGCGGCGCTCACGCCCGGGCGGCCCGCGTCAGCGATCGGTGAACACGCCGGGCGGGCCAGAGGGTAGACTCCTGCCGCGCCCGGTGGCCCCCGCCAGCGGTCGCCCCCAATACCACCTACATGGAGCTTTACCCGATGAGGAAGTCATCCTCCGCTGTTCTGCTGGCCCTGGCCTGCTTCGCCGCTGGCAACGCCTCGGCCCTGGACCTGAAGTCGCTGGCCGGCACCGGCATGAAGGCCGGCCAGGCCCTGACCCTGTCCGATGCCGACGTGGCCAAGGCGGCCGACCAGGCCTGCGCCTACATGGACAAGGACAACAAGATCGCCCCGGCCAACAGCCCGTATGCCCAGCGCCTGGCCAAGATCACCCAGGGCCTGGCCAACGAAGACGGCCTGAACCTCAACTTCAAGGTCTACCTGACCGAAGACGTGAACGCCTGGGCCATGGCCAACGGCTGCGTGCGCGTGTACTCGGGCCTGATGGACATGGCCTCCGACGACGAAGTGCGCGGCGTGATCGGCCACGAGATCGGCCACGTGAAGCTGGGCCACAGCAAGACCAAGATGCGCACTGCCATGCTGACCTCGGCCGGTCGCGACACCCTGGCTGCCTCCGGCAACGCCAATATCGCCGACCTGACCCAGGGCCAGCTGGGCGAGCTGGCCGAAGGCTTCGTCAACGCGCAGTTCTCGCAGAAGGAAGAGAGCGCGGCCGACGAATACGGCTACCGCTTCATGAAGCGCCACAGCTACGATCCGGCCGCGCTGGCCAGCATGTTCCGCAAGCTGTCCAGCGAAGGTGGCCTGATGTCTTCGCACCCGGGCTCGGAAGCACGCGCCGGGCGCATCGACGCGATGATCAAGAAAGACGGCAAGCGCTGAGCTGCCTGACGGCATCCCGGCCTGCCGGGATGCCACGCCGGCTGGCGGCGCTCTGCCCTCAGCCGGCGGCCTGCGCCGCCAATGCCTGGCGGAATGCCGGCAGCTGCCGACGACTGCAGGGCACCCGCCCGCCATCGTCCATGTGCAGCAGCGCCTCACCGCCGTCCAGGGGCTCGATCGAGACCAGCCGGCGCACGTTGACCACCCAGCTGCGGTGGGCACGCAC
>NZ_QAIW01000448.1:9272-11184 GCF_003061285.1 Stenotrophomonas sp. HMWF003
TACGCAACGGATAGTCGTGCCCGCGCACGCGCAGGTTGACGTAGTTGCCGGCGGCCTGGGCGTATTCGATATCGGCGGTGGCGACCAGGAAATCCCGGCCCAGCTTGCGCACCAGGAAGCGTTCGGGGCGCTCCACGGCCTGCGCCTCCTGCGGCGGGGCATCGTCGGCGACGGCCAACAGGTGCGCCTCGCCCTGCCGACGCCGGCCAAACCAGCTGAAGAAGTGTTCGATCGCCACGAAGCTGAAGAACGCACGCACGTCCTTGAGGTACTCGTACACCAGCCGCGTCGGCCAGGGTGAGCCGTCTTCGTAGTGGTGGCCCAGCGCCGCATAGGACACGTGACGGATGGCCATCATCCCCACCACATGCACCAGCGACCACGCCACGCTGGCCAGCAGGTACGTCGGCAGCCGTCGCTTCCAGGTATCGGCGTGCAGTGGCCAGCGCTGACAGCCCCACCACAGCAACGGCAGGGACAGCAGGATCATGACGACGCTGCTGAGCTCCCAGAGCATCGGTTCCCACAGGGCCAGGCCATCGCCACGGCGCTGGGCGTCCATCACCTCGACGAACGCGTTGGCGACCGCAGTCGTGAGCAGGATCGCCGACCAGACCAGCAAACGGGTGGCGGGGCGCCAGCGCACCGGCGTGGCGGGGGCCATGACAGGATCCATGCAGAAGGGCCGGGGAAAATAGGGGCAGACCCGCGATTGTAGCCGCCTGCCCCGGTGCAGACAGGGCGACGTCATCTGCGTCGCCCTGCCCTGCGTTCCATCGACCCGCGGTGGATTGCTAGCGCACCTCGAACTCGCCGACGAGCACGGTGTCCGCGCGGTCCTTCAGGCGCATCGTGACCTGCTGGTCGCGCTGCTTGCCGGTGCCCCAGTGCGTGCTCAGGCGCAGGCTCAAGGTGGTGGCTCCGGTGACCAGCTGTTCGCGGCTGCCGAAGAAGTTCGCCTCCACCTTGTACGTGCCGGGCTTGGCATCGCGCAGCGAGAACTGTTCCGGCCCGTAGCCGCCGGTGAAGTCCTGCGACATCTGCCCGCCCTGGTAGGTGAGCCGGTTGCCGTAGTAGGCGCGCTCGCCGTTGGGGTCGGTGACCCACAGGTCCATGTCGCTGTTGTCGCTGTCCCAGCTGAGCACCACCCGCAGGTCCAGCGGCAGTGCCCGGCGCAGGCGCGGATCGACGGCGCGGGCATCCACCCGCTCGCGGGCCGCCAGGGTGTTGAGTTCGTCCAGGGCGATCAGCGAGATGCCGTCGAAACGACTGTCCCAGGGCCGCACCACTACTTCGTTGAGCGCGTCCAGCGCGGGCTGGTACTGCCCGCTGGCCTCCAGGGCCAGGCCCAGGTCGCGGAAGCTCTGCGGCTCTTCCTCGCCCAGCCGCAGCACCTGGCGGAACACCGGCACCGCCAGGTCCGGCGCATTGGCCTGCATCAGGCGGTACCCGAGCACGCGCAACACATGCCGGTTTTCCAGCTGCATCTCGGCCAGGTTGGACAGCACGCGCAGGCCCAGCTCGCGCTGTCCGGCGGCCAGCAGCAGATCGGCTACGTCCAGGTAGAACGCGCTGCTGTCGCTGTGCTGCTCGCGTTCGGCCAGGTACAGCGCGTACAGCTGCGCCGGTGCGGCACCGCGCAGGCGACGGGCATAGGCCGAATCGGGTTCCCAGGCGGCCAGCGTGACGGCGATGGCGCCGCTGTTGGCGCTGCGGCTGCGTTTGCTGCTGCTGACGGCCAGCGTCTCCAGGTTGCCCCGCGGCGCAGCGGCCGGGGCCATCTGCGGCGACGGCGCGGGCGGTGCGGGCGGCGACGGCGGGGCAACCACGTCATTGGCGCGCGCTTCCATGTACACCGTCGCATCCCCAGCGGCAACCGCCATCGGCGCGGCCTTGGTCAGCACCGCCTGGG
>NZ_QAIW01000448.1:11194-16490 GCF_003061285.1 Stenotrophomonas sp. HMWF003
CCAGGGTCTCCAGCACCAGCAGCGAGGTGTCCGCACCGACCATCCCGAACTGCTGCGACAGCGTGCCGATCACCGCGGCATTGCCCACCGGATCGGCCGCATAACCGGCCAGCGTGGCGCTGGCCCAGGCCTGCGCCACCAGCCCACCCTCCAGAGCGCGCGCACCGGCCAGCGGAATCCGCTGGGTGTGGCCGCGGCCATCGGCCAGGCGCACCTGCACCTCCACCACGCCATCGTCGCGCTGCACCCGGCCGGACACCCGCACCCAGCCCTGGCTGGCCGCGCTCGCATCGGCCACCAGCTGGTCCACGCCGGTACCGCGCAGCGCCACTACCTGCGCCGGTTGCTGCAGCAACAAGGGCAGCACCGCCTCAACCTCGGCCGCGCTGGACAGCACCAGTGTCTGGCCGTGGTGGGCACCGGTCCACGCACGCAGGCGTGCGCCGTCGGTGCGCGCGCCGGCGCTGCTGAGCGCGTACAGGCGCTGACCTGAGGCCAGTGCCGGCGGCGCCGGCGTGCCGTAGTTGGAGAGGCCGTCACTGACCAGCAGGTACTCGCCGATGTCGGCGCGCGGCGTCCACGCGCCAAGCGCGCTGGCGCCGTCGAGCGGCAGGCCGGTCAGGTACGTCCTCAACGCACTCCAGTCGCCGCCCTGGATACGGAAGCGGCGCGAGGGCTCGGCGCGGTCGCGCAGCACGGTCAGGTCCACCTCGCCCGTGCCCAGCGCACCGAAGTAGCGATCCAGCACCGCGAATTCCGCGGCCCGGTCCCGCTGGCGCGCCGAACCGGACGCGTCCCACACCAGCCCCACCCGCCTGGGCAGCACCCGCGGCGTGGCCTGCGCCGGCACCGGAACCTGCGCCAGCAGATAGCGTTGCCCTTCGTGCAGGCCGGTGACCACGTCGGGCTGCCGCACCTGCGGCAGCCGCCACAGCACCTGTGCCGGCAATGCATCACCGCGCCCCTGCCACTGCGCAACATAGGCGCCCTGTTCCGCACCGAACTTCCAGGGCGACGGCTGGATCGCCGTGGGGGCACCGGTGCCCCGGGCCTCCATCCGCAGCACCACTTCCTCGGCGCCCCGTGCGAACTGCAGCGGCATGGCCCAGCGCAACCCCTGTGCATCCACCGGCAGGGTGTCACGGAAGGTGAGCACGATGCGGCGGCTGCCGTGGGCCGGGATCGGGTACACGCGCAGGCGGAACTGGTTGCCTGCGGTCTGCTCCAGCAGGCCCGGGTCGACCCGGCGCCGCTCGATCGCCTCGAAGACCTGGCGGCCCTGCGCCTTGGGCACCGGCACCGCGTCGCGGAGCACGCCGTCGATGTCCAGCGCGAACCCGGCCACCTGCTGGCCGTCGGCCAGCGGGAATTCGAGCTGCCCTTCCAGCACGCGGCGGTTGGGGTTGAAGAAGGTCATCTCGATGCGGGTCTCGCCCAGGCCCGCCACCACGCGGCTGTCCAGGCGCACCTGGCGCAGCTGCACCGGCACCTCGGCCCCGGCCACCTGCAGCACCGGCGTCACCGGCGGCGGACGCGGCGCCGTGCGTGCCTGCGCGAGGCCGGCCTGCGTGCCCAGCAGCAGCATGCCCAGCATGCCGATCCCACGAAGTGTGCGTTGCATGTGACGCTCCTGATTGGATGACAGCAGGTTGAACGGACCATGCCGGCAAACGGGGTTGAGCCGATGCAAGGCTTGGCGTGTCCGCCGCAGTGGGCCAAGATGCCGCTCCCCCCATTGCGTCATTACAAGGATGTCCCGCATGCGCCTGTCCGCCCTGCTCCCCCTGCTGATGCTTGCCCCGTGGCTGCCGGCCCACGCCGCACCCGCCGCCGCCGTCAGCGGCCTGAGCTTCACCCACAACGACTGGACGCTGGCCTGCGACAACACCCGCACCTGCCGCGCGGCCGGCTACCAGAACGACGAGGACGGCGGCAATGCACCGGTGTCGATCCTGCTGACCCGGCTGGCCGGGCCCGACCAGCCGGTCAAGGCCGAGGTGATGCTCGGCCAGTACGACGAAACCAAACTGCCCAGGCAGTTGTCACTGCAGATCAACGATACGAAGCTGGGCGCGCTGGCGTACAAGGCCGCGGACGGCACCGCCGTGCTCTCGCCGACGCAGGTGAAGACCTTGCTGTCCACCCTGACCGGCACCAGCCGGATCGTGCTGACCGGCAACGACGGCAAGCGCTGGACGGTGTCCGATCGCGGCGCCTCGGCGGTGCTGTTGAAGATGGACGAGTTCCAGGGCCGGCTGGGCACGCCGGGCGCGCTGGTCCGCAAGGGCACCAAGGCGGAAAGCACGGTGCTGCCGGCCGTGCCGATGCCGGTGGTGAAGCTGGCCAAGGTGGTGCCGACCCGCCCCGCCGATGAAGCACTGGGCGAATCGAAGGCACTGCGCGCTGCGCTGGCCGCATCGACCTCGGCCGACGACTGCGAGGCCCTGCACCCGGGCGACAGCGTGATCTCCAATGAAGGCCCGCAGGAGATCACCGTGCAGCGCCTGAGCGCGGACAAGCTGCTGGTCTCGCAGGCCTGCTGGCGCGCGGCCTACAACACCGGTGACGGCTACTGGGTGGTCAACGACCGCGCCCCGTACCAGCCCCGGCTGGTGACCACCTCGGGCGCGGGCGATGACGTGCAAACCATCGGCGAATCGCACAAGGGCCGCGGCCTGGGCGACTGCTTCTACAGCACCACCTGGGGCTGGACCGGCACCCAGTTTGTGAAGACTGAAGTCTCCAGCACCGGGCTGTGCCGGCTGGTCACGGCCGGCGGCGCCTGGGAAATGCCGACGTTGGTGACCAAGGTGCAGGAGTAAACAGCGGCACCGGTGCTGCGCGCCCGCGCGCAGCACTCACGCGTTGGCGCAGTGCTCGATGATGAGCTGGATCGCGCCGCCGCCGCGATAGTCATCGCTGACCAGACGGTAGGCGATATGCACATGATTGGCCGGGGCGGTGCCCTTCCAGCCACTGAAGTGGATCGCATTGATCGGTTCGGCACGGCCGGGCACGCGCAGGCTGAGTTTCAGGTGCTTCTCCTTCAGCACCTGCCAGCGCGCCACCTGGAAGTGACCGTCGAACAGCGGCTCGGGGAAGCCCTGCCCCCACGGGCCGGCCAGGCGCAGTGCTTCGGCGTGGCGGAAATCCAGCTCCCCCGGCGCCAGCTCGCCATCGCTCAGCAGCAGCTGCTGCAGCGAGGCCGGATCCATGCTGGATTCGACCACGGCCACGAACGCCCGCTGGAAATCCTCGAAGCGTGCGTGCGACAGGCTCAGGCCCGCCGCCATGGCGTGGCCACCGAACTTGTCGATCAGGCCCGGGTGCGCGGCATTGACCAGCGCCAGCGCGTCACGGATGTGGAAGCCGGGGATCGAGCGTGCCGAGCCACGCAGTGAATCGCTGCCCGGTTCGGACGGGGCAAACGCAATCACCGGACGATGCAGGCGGTCCTTCATCTTCGAAGCCACCAGCCCCACCACGCCCGGATGCCACTCGGCATCGAACAGACACGCGGCGATCGGGCGTTCGCCTTCGGCAGTGAGCATCGCGCGCGACACCGCCAGTTCGGCGTCGTCGGTCATCAGCTGCTGCACCGCGCGGCGCTCGGCGTTGATCTGCTCCAGGGTCTGGGCGATCTCGCGGGCCTGGCCGCGGTCTTCGGTGAGCAGCAGTTCGATGCCCAGCGCCATGTCTTCCAGACGCCCGGCGGCATTCAAGCGTGGGCCCAGCGCGAATCCGATGTCGGTGGCGCTCAGCCGTGCCGGATCGCGGCCGCTGGCCTCGATCAGGGCCTGCAGGCCCACGCAGCCCTGCCCGGCACGCAAGCGGCGCAGCCCGGCCGCGACCAGCGCACGGTTGTTGGCGTCGAGCGCCACGAGGTCGGCCACGGTGCCCACCGCAACCAGGTCCAGCAAGGTCAGCAGGTCCGGCTCGCGGGTCGCTGCAAACGCCCCCTGTTCGCGCAGGTGGCGACGCAGCGCCATCAATACGTAGAAGATCACGCCCACGCCGGCCAGCGCTTTGCTGGGGAAGGCATCGCCGCTGATGTTCGGGTCCACCAGTGCGTCGGCCGGCGGCAACCGTTCGCCGGGCAGGTGATGGTCGGTGACCAGCACTTTCCAGCCCAGTGCCTTGGCCGCCGCGACGCCGGCATGGCAGGCAATGCCGTGGTCGACGGTGACAAGCAGGCCCGGCTGCAGGTGCGCCAGGTCAGCCACCAGCGACGGCGACAACCCATACCCGTGCAGGATGCGGTTGGGCACCGCGTGCACTACGTCGCGTGCGCCGAGCATGCGCAGCCCGCGCACGCCTACCGCGCACGCCGTGGCGCCGTCGCAGTCGAAATCGCCCACCACCAGAATGCGCGCGTTGCTGGCAATCGCCTCGGCCAGCAGGTTCACTGCGGCCTGCATGCTGCCCATCAGCTCCGGCGCGTGCAGCTGCGCCAGCTTTGGCTGCGCCTGCGCCGCATCGGTGACACCGCGTGCGGCATACAGGCGCTGCAGCAGCGGCAGCATGTCGTCGGGCCAGCCAGCCACGGGCGCTGCGTCGCGACGCTGCAGGGTGACGGCGTGCGTGGTGGTCGGGGAAGCGGAGAGCGGCGCAGCAGCGGCGGTGGAAGACATCGGCATCGCCGGGTTGCAGAGAGTGCCGCCATGATACCGGCTGGCTCCGGTAGCTGCGCTGCGGGTACATCGGTCGACACGTGCGTTCCCGTGCATGCGCCGATGTTGGATACTCCCTGCCCGCTTCCACCCGGCTATTTCATGCCTTTCTCTGCATTGCCGCTGCGCCTGGCCATGGCCCTCTCGCTGGCACCGGTCACCGCCGCAGCGGCTTCTTCACTGGGTACGTCGTTCTTCGAGCACGACTGGCTGCTGGCCTGCGACAACACCCGAACCTGCCGCGCCGCCGGATTCAGCGCCGACGCACCGCTGGCCTTCAGCCTGCTGTTCGAACGTGCCGGCGGGCCGGATACCCCGGTCACGGCGATGCTGGGCTACGTGGACGGCGCCGAATACGGGGATGCCGGAGAGAAGACGCCGGCGCCCAGGCCCACCGGCGCGCTGCAGCTGCGCGTGGACGGCCGTGCGCTGGGTACGGTGGTTCCCACGCAGCCCGAGGCACCGGCCATGCTCAGCCATGCGCAGGTCGAGGCGCTACTGGTCGCGCTGCGGCGTGATGCGCCCATCGCGATCGTTGATGCGGCCGGCAGCGCCTGGCCCATTTCCAACCGCGGTGCCACGGCCCTGCTGCTGAAGATGGACGCGGCGCAGGACCGGCTCGACAC
>NZ_QAIW01000448.1:16500-20107 GCF_003061285.1 Stenotrophomonas sp. HMWF003
TTGCCCAGGCCGGTGCTGAAGAATCCGCCACCGCTGGCGGAAACACGGCCGAACGATGCGGCGCTTGCCGAACGCAAGGACCTGATGGACGCGCTGTTGGCCGGCCGCGACATGCAGACGGTGTGCGCATGGCAGGAGGATCGGGTGGAATCGACGTCACTGGACGTGCACCGGCTGGACCCGGTGCACCTGCTGGCGTCGATGACCTGCCACGGGCCGGGCTACTACGCGAGCGGGCCGAGCTGGGTGATCCGCGCGCAACCGCCATTCGAGCCGGCGCTGGTCACCACCGCGCACGTGTTCCTGCGGCCTCCGGACGCGGTGCTCTACGAAGAGAGGGACGAGCGGACGCTGGGCCGCTGCGGGTTCGGGCGCTATTGGGTGTGGGACGGCACGCGGTTCGTGGTGAGCCGCGAATACGTGACCGGGCTGTGCCGGGCCATGCCGGGCGGCTTCTGGCACCTGGCCACGTTCGAGACAGAATTGCGCTGAGCCCTGGCGCTGGCCAGAGGCAGGAACGCCGACCCTCGGTCGGCGCCGTACTCAGGTGTCGTGAAGCTGGACCGGCTTCTTCCAGAAGCGCCAGCGCTGGCCCTTGTCGATTTCGAAGCGCACGCCGTCCTCGAAATCCAGCACCAGCCGACGCAGTTCGCCGCGCTGCAACGCCGACAGCAGCGGGCGGATCGCATCGTTGCCCAACTGCTCCAGCGAACGCAGTTGGCGCAGGTCGACCAGCGCATCCACCTGCTGTTCGCCATCGGCATGCACGCCGGCCGCGCGGGCCAACGCCTGCAGCAGCGACTCACGGCTGCGTACCTGGGCATGCGGGGTCTGTACGGTCTGCGGCAACTCGCCGCCGCCCCAGAACCACAGGGAGTTGATCGGCCGCTTGCCATCGGCGACCCGCTGCTGGTTCCAGTCATGGGTGTGCAGCACCACCTGCGCCTCGGTCAGCAGCGCGCGCCAACGGCGCCCGGCGTCGCCCTCGGGCAGGTGGGCGAACAGGTCATCGCCCAACACATCGTCGGGCGTGTCGAACTCGGGAAGGTGGGTGCCCGGTGGCAGGCGCAGGTACCAGCGTGAGGGTACCGGCGCATCGAGGGTGAACCCGAAACCGGCAAACAGCGGCTGCAGGGCCGGCAGCAGCTGCGCCGCGTCCTGTGCATCGGGCCGCAGCGTGTCGCCGTGGCCCATCATCCGCGCGCCCTGCATGTCCGGCACCACGTTGGCCGGGTCGGCACGCAGCCAGATCGCATCGGCGGCATCGCCCACGTCCAGCTGGCGGGTCAGCGCGGCCACCGGCCAGTGCGCCGGCTGCAGCTGGAAATGCCGCTGCAGCTGGGCACGCTCGCCGGCCTGGACACTGCTGCGCTCGGCCCGCCCCAGCGCCTTTGCCACGTCATCGGGCAAGGGCGCGGCGGGGAAACGGCTGCGGGCCGGCAGCAGCAGCGTCGCGGTGGCCATCGTTTCAGTCCAGGTACTGGACGCTGACGATTTCGTACTCGCGCTGGCCGGCCGGTGCGTCGATGGTGACCGCATCGCCTTCCAGCTTGCCGATCAATGCACGCGCCAGCGGCGAGGAGATGGCGATCAGGCCAAGCTTGATGTCCGCTTCCAGGTCACCCACGATCTGGTAGCGCTTTTCCTCGTCGCTTTCCACGTCCGACAGCTCGACGGTGGCACCAAACACCACCTTGCTGCCGGCGTTGAGCTTGGTGATGTCGATGATCTCGGCGTGGGAGAGCTCGCCTTCCAGCTGCTTGATGCGGCCTTCGATGAAACCCTGCTCCTCACGCGCGGCGTGGTACTCGGCGTTCTCCTTGAGATCGCCGTGTTCGCGCGCTTCGGCGATCGCCGCGATGACCTTGGGGCGCTTGACCGACTTCAGGTGGTCCAGCTCTTCGCGCAGACGCTGCGCGCCCTTCAACGTGATCGGTGCTCTCATGCGTTCAACTCCTTGTGCAGTTCCTGCAGCGACCAGACCGGGCCGGTCCCGCGGAATTCCAGTGATTGCACCAGCGCCTTGGCGCCGGCAATGGTGGTCGAATAGGTGACGCGGTGCTGCAGCGCTTCGCGACGGATCGAGAACGAGTCGTTGATCGCCGCACGCCCTTCGGTCGTGTTGACGATATACACGATCTCGCCGTTCTTGATCGAGTCGACGATGTGCGGACGGCCTTCGACCACCTTGTTGACGATCTCGCAGTCCATGCCGTGCTGCTGCAGCCACGCACCGGTGCCACGCGTGGCCACCAGCGTGTAACCACGCTCCAGCAGCAGCTTGGCCACCGGCAACACGCGCTGCTTGTCCGGGTCACGCACCGACACGAACGCCTTGCCCAGCGGCGGGGCCTTGATGCCACCGGCCTCCTGCGCACGTGCGAAGGCGGCGCTGAAGCTGCGGCCTACGCCCATCACCTCACCGGTGGAGCGCATTTCCGGCCCGAGGATCGGGTCGACGCCCTGGAACTTGGCGAACGGGAAGATCGCTTCCTTGACCGAGTAGTAGTCCGGCACGATTTCCTTGGTGGCGCCCTGCTCGGCCAGGGTCTTGCCGGCCATGCAGCGCGCGGCGATCTTGGCCAGCGCCATGCCGGTGGCCTTGGACACGAACGGCACGGTGCGCGAGGCACGCGGGTTCACTTCCAGCAGGTACACGATGTCCTCGCCGTTCTCGCCGGCCTGGATCGCGAACTGGGTGTTCATCAGGCCGACCACGTTCAGGGCCTTGGCCAGCTCCACCACCTGGCGACGCAGCTCGGCCTGGGTTTCAGCCGACAGCGAGTACGGCGGCAGCGAGCAGGACGAATCGCCCGAATGCACGCCGGCTTCCTCGATGTGCTCCATCACGCCGCCGATCAGCACGTTGCCGTCCTTGTCGGCAATGATGTCCACGTCCACTTCCACGGCGTTGTCCAGGAAGCGGTCCAGCAGCACCGGCGAATCGTTGGACACCTTCACCGCGTCACGCACGTAGCGGGCCAGGTCGGATTCGCCGTACACGATTTCCATCGCGCGGCCGCCCAGCACGTAGCTCGGGCGCACCACCAGCGGGTAGCCGATTTCGCGCGCCAGCAGCAGGGCTTCCTGGTCGTTGCGGGCAATGCGGTTCGGCGGCTGCTTCAGGCCCAGCTTGTCAACCAGCTGCTGGAAGCGCTCGCGGTCTTCGGCCAGGTCGATGGAGTCCGGCGAGGTGCCGATCACCGGCACGCCGTTGGCTTCCAGCGCGCGCGCCAGCTTCAGCGGGGTCTGGCCGCCGTACTGCACGATCACGCCCTTCGGCTGTTCGAGCTCGACGATCTCCAGCACGTCTTCCAGCGTCAGCGGCTCGAAGTACAGGCGGTCGGAGGTGTCGTAATCGGTGGAGACGGTTTCCGGGTTGCAGTTGACCATGATGGTTTCATAGCCATCCTCGCGCAGCGCCAGTGCCGCGTGCACGCAGCAGTAGTCGAACTCGATGCCCTGGCCGATGCGGTTCGGACCGCCACCCAGGATCATGATCTTGTCGCGGTTGCTCGGCGCGGCCTCGCACTCGTCCTCGTAGGTCGAGTACAGGTAGGCGGTGCTGGTGCCGAACTCGGCGGCGCAGGAATCCACGCGCTTGTAC
>NZ_QAIW01000448.1:20117-20679 GCF_003061285.1 Stenotrophomonas sp. HMWF003
CGCAGCGCGCGCACGGCCGCTTCATTGGTGCCGGTCAGTTCGGCCAGGCGGGCGTCGGAGAAACCGGCGCGCTTGAGCTTGCGCAGGCGTGCGCCGTCCAGTGCGTCGATGCCATCGGCCGTGACCTGTGCTTCGGCCTGGATGATCTCTTCAATCTGGTCCAGGAACCACGGGTCGATGTGCGACAGCGCGAACACGTCTTCCACGCTGAAGCCGGCACGGAACGCGTCACCCACGAAGAACAGACGCTCCGGGCCCGGGGCCTTGAGCTCGCGCTTGATGGTGGTGATGTCGTCTTCGTTGGCCAGGTCCAGGCCGGTCGGGTCCAGCCCGATCTTGCCGGTTTCCAGGCCACGCAGGGCCTTCTGCAGCGATTCCTGGAAGGTGCGGCCCATCGCCATCACCTCGCCCACCGACTTCATCTGGGTGGTCAGGCGCGCATCGGCGGCCGGGAACTTCTCGAAGGCGAAGCGCGGAATCTTGGTGACGACGTAGTCGATCGACGGCTCGAACGAGGCCGGGGTCAGGCCGCCGGTGATCTCGTTCTTCAATTCGTCCAGGG
>NZ_QAIW01000448.1:20689-23258 GCF_003061285.1 Stenotrophomonas sp. HMWF003
CCGCCAGCTTCGCGGCGACCTTGGCGATCGGGAAGCCGGTGGCCTTGGAGGCCAGCGCCGACGAACGCGACACGCGCGGGTTCATCTCGATCACCACCACGCGGCCGGTGGTCGGGCTGATGCCGAACTGCACGTTGGAACCGCCGGTATCCACGCCGATCTTGCGCAGCACGGCGATGGACGCATCGCGCAGACGCTGGTATTCCTTGTCGGTCAGGGTCTGGGCCGGGGCCACGGTGATCGAGTCACCGGTGTGCACGCCCATCGGGTCCAGGTTCTCGATCGAGCAGACGATGATGCAGTTGTCGGCGGTGTCGCGCACCACCTCCATTTCGAATTCCTTCCAGCCCAGCACCGACTCTTCGACCAGCACTTCGGTGGTCGGCGACAGTTCCAGGCCGCGGGTCACGATATCGACCAGCTCTTCGCGGTTGTAGGCGATGCCGCCGCCGCTGCCGCCCAAGGTGAAGCTGGGGCGGATGATGGTCGGGTAGCCGACGCGGGTCTGGATCTCGATCGCTTCTTCCAGCGTGTGCGCGACGGCGGCCGACGGGCAGTCCAGGCCGATCTCGCCCATGGCCACGCGGAACAGCTCGCGGTCTTCGGCCATGCGGATCGCGTCGCGCTTGGCGCCGATCAGTTCAACGTTGTACTTCTCGAGCACGCCGTTGTCGGCCAGGTCCAGTGCGCAGTTCAGCGCGGTCTGGCCGCCCATGGTCGGCAGCAGGGCGTCGGGCTTTTCCTTGGCGATGATCTTCTCGACCGTCTGCCAGTTGATCGGCTCGATGTAGACGGCGTCGGCCATCTCCGGGTCGGTCATGATCGTGGCCGGATTGCTGTTGACCAGCACCACGCGATACCCCTCGTCACGCAGCGCCTTGCAGGCCTGCGCGCCGGAGTAGTCGAACTCACAGGCCTGGCCGATGACGATCGGGCCAGCACCGATGATGAGGATGGTTTTAAGGTCAGTGCGCTTGGGCATTGTCTTCTCTAAGTCAGTACAGCGTGTCGGGGTGATCGCACGCTGTCGATCAGGAAACTTCCGGGGGTGCAGCGCCGCGCCAAAGGCTGCGGCATTGCAGGGACTCGCGTTCCGTCGCGATGCCGCCGGGGGTGCCGGCGGCGGCGGATCAGGCCTTGGCCTGCGCCATCAGGGTCACGAAACGGTCGAACAGCGGCGCCACATCGTGCGGACCCGGCGAGGCTTCCGGATGGCCCTGGAACGAGAACGCCGGCACGTCGGTGCGTGCGATGCCCTGGTTGGTGCCATCGAACAGCGAGCGGTGGGTCACGCGCAGGGTGGCCGGCAGCGTGGCTTCATCCACCGCGAAGCCGTGGTTCTGCGAAGTGATCATCACCCGGCCATCGTCCAGATCCTGCACCGGGTGGTTCGCGCCGTGGTGGCCGTGGCCCATCTTGACCGTCTTGGCGCCGGAGGCCAGCGCCAGCAGCTGGTGGCCCAGGCAGATGCCGAACACCGGCAGCTTCTTGTCCAGGAACACCTTGATCGCCTCGATGGCGTAGTCGCACGGTTCCGGGTCACCCGGGCCGTTGGACAGGAACACGCCGTCCGGGTTCATCGCCAGCACGTCGGCGGCCGGGGTCTGCGCCGGCACCACGGTGATGTCGCAGCCACGCTCGGCCAGCATGCGCAGGATGTTGAGCTTTGCGCCGAAGTCGTAGGCCACCACTTTGAATCTGGGCGCGGCGCTGACGAACTCGTTGTTGTCCAGGTCCAGCTGGCCTTCGGTCCACGGATAGGCCTTGTCGGTGCTCACCACCTTGGCCAGATCCATGCCCTTCAGGCCGGGGAACTTGCGTGCGGCTTCCAGGGCCGTTTCCACGTTGAGGCCCTCGCCGGCCATCAGCGCACCGTTCTGGGCGCCGCGCTCGCGCAGGATGCGGGTCAGCTTGCGGGTATCGATGCCGGAGATGGCCACCACGCCGCGCTGCAGCAGCCAGTCCTGCAGCGACACCTGGCTGCGCCAGTTGCTGGGACGGCGCGGCACGTCGCGCACGATCAGACCGGCCGACCACACCTTGTGGGCCTCGTCGTCCTGGTCGGTCATGCCGGTGTTGCCGATATGCGGGTAGGTCAGCGTGACCATCTGCCGGGCGTAGGAAGGATCAGTCAGCACTTCCTGATAACCGGTCATGGCGGTGTTGAACACCACCTCGCCGACGGACAGGCCGGGCGCGCCTACGGATTCGCCCTCGAATACGGTGCCGTCTTCGAGGACGAGGATTGCGGCTTGGGTCACGGAGATCTCACTTTGGCTACCGATGGGGGCACCGAAGTCACGCCTGCGCTCCACGAAAAAGCGGCTGCAAAAAAGCGCGGACTGCGGTGCGGGACCGGTCCGGCTGTCGTGATTCGGCGAGCGGGAATTGTAAAGGCAAGGGGGCTGCGACGCCAGCGTTTACATGCATGCGCTGACGTACGGGCGCAATCGCCGCGCCCGGGGTTCAGCCAGCGCGCCGCTCCCGGCCCCACCGGCCCCGCCGGGCCGGTCGGCCCGGGTGGACCGGCCGGCCTGTTCAGCCAGCGCGTTCAGCCAGCAACGGCGGG
>NZ_QAIW01000448.1:23268-28925 GCF_003061285.1 Stenotrophomonas sp. HMWF003
CCCGCCCTTCTGCGCCGCGGCGCCGAGCGTCAGCGCGGTCCCGGAGGGCGCGTCCTGCTTGTGCACATGGTGCGACTCGACGATGTCGCAGTTCCAGCCGGCCAGCGCCGCCGCGGCGCGCTCGACCAGCTCGTCCAGTACCGCCACGCCCAGGCTGAAGTTCGACGCCCATACCAGCGGAATGCCGGCGGCCGCCTGGATCAGCGCCTGGCGCTGCGCCTCGCTGATGCCGGTGGTCCCCGACACCAGCCCGGCCCCCCGTTCGACGCACAGTGCCAGGACCGGGTCGAAGCCTTCGGGCAGACTGAAGTCGATGGCCACGTCGAACGTGGGCGCACCGGCCAGTTCACTGCTGGCGAAATGCGGCACACCGTCCACCACGCGTTGCGCCGGCGACCGGCGGGTCACCGCGGCGACGATCTGCAGGGAAGGATTCTCGGCGGCGAGCCGCAGCAGGGCCTGGCCCATGCGTCCGGACGCGCCGTGGATGAGCAAACGAAGAGGGGGAGTGGTCATGCGCGCAGGCTAGCGGTGCGCGCAGGCCTGCACAAGGGGAAATGCCGCGCGCATCCCGGCCGGCGCGATGCAACGGCACCAGACCGTTGTCGCGCCGCCCCGCCCGCTCCCGCTTGCTACTCTGTGTACCTGCTTTTCCAGGCCTTCGCCCATGCAGCTTTCGCAGCAACGTGTTCTTGTCACCGGCGGCGCCCGCGGCCTCGGCCAGCACCTCGTGCGCGCGTTCGCCCGCGAAGGCGCGCAGGTGGTGATCAACTACCTGCACAGCGTCGACGCGGCGCAGGCGCTGGCGGCCGAACTGGGGCCGTCCACGCTGGCGGTGCAGGCCGATGTCACCGACCGGCGTCAGGTCGATGGACTGTTCGCCCACGCCCACGCGCATTTCGGCCACCCGATCAACTGCGTGGTCAACAACGCACTGGCCGCCTTTTCCTTCAACGGCGACGCGCGCGCCAAGGCCGACACCATCGCCTGGCCTGCGTTCCGCGCGCAGTTCGAGGGCAGTGTGCAGGGCGCCTTGAACACCGTGCAGGCGGCGTTGCCGGGCATGCGCGCGCAACGCTTCGGGCGGATCATCAACATCGGCACCAATCTGTTCCAGAACCCGGTGGTGCCCTACCACGACTACACCGCCGCCAAGGCCGCGCTGCTGTCGCTGACCCGCACCCTGGCCGGCGACCTCGGCCCGGACGGCATCACCGTGAACATGCTCTCCGGCGGCCTGCTGCGCACCACCGACGCCAGCGCCGCCACGCCCGAGGCGGTGTTCGACTACATCGCCGCCAATACCCCGCTGCGCAGCGTGACCACGCCGGCCGAATTCGCCGATGCGGCGCTGTTCTTCGCCTCGCCGTGGTCGCGGGCGGTCACCGGGCAGAACCTGGTGGTGGACGGCGGCCTGGTACGCGACTGACATGCGCATTTCCGAGGTGGCCCGGCGCAGCGGCGCCAGCCAGAAAGCGATCCGGCTGTACGAGGCGCGCGGCCTGCTGGCCACGGTGCCGCGCATCAACCGGTACCGCGACTACAGCGAACAGGACCTCAACCTGGTGCTGTTGATCCGCCAGGCGCTGGTACTGGGCTTCCGGCTGGCCGACGTGGCTGCGTTGCGACGGCCCGATGGCAGCATCGACTGGGACCGGGTGCAGGCCTTGCTGGCGTCACGCCAGCAGGCCGTCCGCGCCGACCTTGCGCGGCTGCGGCAGCTGGACAGCGCACTGAGCGACCTGCGTGCCGAGGTGGCCGTACTGGCGGCGGAGGGCCACGACGGCCCGCTCGACGCCTGTCTCGCCCAGGGCGCGTGCGTGGCCGCTTGACTCTGCCCCATGGGGCAGACCGTAGCCTGCACCGCCCGGCAACGAGCGCCCGCATGTCCCGATCCATCGTCATCCTGCTTGGCCACCCCGACCGCGACAGCCTGTGCGGCGCGTTGGCCGAGCGGTACCAACACGCCGCGCTCGCCGCCGGCCACACGGTGCAGCTGTTCGCGCTGGGCGAGATCGACTTCGACCCGATCCTGCGCCACGGCTACCGCCAGATCCAGCCGCTGGAACCGGGCCTGGAGCAGATCAACGCCGCCATCGCCGGCTGCGAGCATCTGGTCCTGGTCTATCCCACCTGGTGGGGCGGCATGCCGGCGTTGCTCAAGGGCTTCTTCGACCGCGCCTTCCTGCCTGGCGTTGCCTTCCGGTACCGCGCCGATTCGGTGTGGTGGGACCGCCTGCTGGCCGGACGCAGCGCACGGGTGATCACCACCCTGGACACCCCGCCCTGGTACTACCGCTGGATCTACCGCATGCCGGGGCACCAGCAGATCCGGCGGACGATCCTGGAATTCTGCGGCATCCGGCCGGTGAAGATCAGCGGCTTCGGGCCGGTGCGCAGCGCCTCCGCGGCGCAGCGCGAGGCCTGGTTGCAGCGGGCCGGGCAGCTGGGCCGCCAGGCCCGCTGACCCCCCGTAGAGCCGGGCTCTGCCCGGCTTGCGTCAGATCCCCGAACGATTGACCGAAGAGCAGCCGGGCAGAGCCCGGCGCTATGTGGCTGGCGTCAGTTCCCCGAACGATTGGGCGAACGGCAGCCGGGCAGAGCCCGGCGCTACGTGGCTAGCGGCAGTTTCCTGAACGATTGGGCGAACGGCAGCCGGGCAGAGCCCGGCGCTACGTGGCTGGCGTCAGTTCCCCGAACGATTGGGCGAACGGCAGCCGGGCAGAGCCCGGCGCTACTCAGTGCTGTTTCGGGGCGCTTGGGCCGCAGCTGTCGCAGCCGCCACACGCGCCACCGCCGCCGCTGGCCGGGGGCGCGATCTTCCGCCCCAGTGCCTGAAGCCAGCCGGCGCGCTGCGGCTTCACCAGCCCCAACGCGATCGCCCCACGCGCCTTGCGCACGGTGCCGGGGAACTGCTTCTTCAGCACCACCCAGGCGCTGACCAGCACGATCAGCACCACCACGATGTACTGCAGCAGCAGGCCGGTGCTCATCAGCCGCCGCCCAGTGCCACGGTCACCTGGTAGGTGACCAGCGCGGCAACATAGGCCGCCGCGAACAGGTAGACGGTGGCAAAGCCCACCTGCTTCCACGAGTTGGTTTCACGCTTGATCGTGGCCAGCGTGGAAATGCACATCGGCGCATAGATGAACCACACCAGCAGCGACAGACCGGTGGCCAGCGACCAGCCATGGGCCACCACCGGGGTCAGCGCCTGGATCGCCGCATCGTCGTCGGCGGCGGACAGCGCATAGATCGTGGCCAGCGAGGACACCGCCACTTCGCGCGCGCCCATGCCCGGAATCAGGGCGATGCAGATCTGCCAGTTGAAGCCCAGTGGCGCGAAGATCGTGGTCATGGCATGACCGATCTGGCCGGCAAAGCTGTAGTCGATGGCCGGCATGGTCGCGTTGGCCGGTGCCGCCGGGAACTTCAGCAGCACCCACAGCAGGATGGTCAGCGACAGGATGATGCCGCCCACGCGCTTGAGGAAGATCATGCCGCGCTCGTACAGGCCCACGGCCAGGTCGCGCGGGTGCGGGATGCGGTACGACGGCAGCTCCAGCATCAGCGGGTGCTCGCTCTTGTCGCGGCGCCACTTCTTCATCACCCACGACATCGCCAGCGCGCTGAGGATGCCGGCCATGTACAGACCAAACAGCACCAGCCCCTGCTGGCTGACAAAGCCCCACAGGGTTTTGGCCGGAATGAACGCGCCGATCAGCAGCGCATACACCGGCAGCCGCGCCGAACAGGTCATCAGCGGCGCCACCAGAATGGTCGCCAGACGGTCACGGGGGTCCTGGATGCTACGGGTGGCCATGATGCCCGGCACCGCGCAGGCGAAGCTGGACAACAGCGGGATGAACGAGCGCCCGGACAGGCCCGCGGCGGCCATCATGCGATCCAGCAGGAACGCCGCGCGCGGCAGGTAGCCCGATTCTTCCAGGGCCAGGATGAAGGCGAACAGGATCAGGATCTGCGGCAGGAACACCACCACCCCGCCGACGCCGGCAATGATGCCGTCGGTGATCAGGCTGGTCAGCGGGCCTTCGGGCAGCACCGCGGCCACGTTCTCGCCCAGCCAGCCAAAGCCGGCTTCGATACCGTCCATCAGCGGCGTGGCCCAGGCAAACACCGCCTGGAAGATCAGGAACATCACCACCACCAGGGTAATCAGCCCGAACACCGGGTGCAGCAGCCAGCGGTCCAGCGCGTCGTCGATCTTCGCGGTGCGGGTGGGCATGCTGACCGACGCGGCCAGGATGCCGCGCACCTGCGCGTGGTAGTCCGCCGCCGCGTCCGGCACCGCCACGGGCGCCTGCAGGTGCGGCACCATCGCGTCCAGCCGCGCGACCAGCGCCTGGGCACCGTTGCGGCGCACCGCCACGGTTTCCACCACCGGCACGCCGAGCGCCTGTTCCAGCGCCGGCACGTCGATCTTGATGCCCCGGCGCTCGGCCGCGTCCACCATGTTCAGCGCCACGATCATCGGCTTGCCCAGCTCGCGCAGTTCCAGCGCGAAGCGCAGGTGCAGGCGCAGGTTGGTGGCGTCGATCACGCACAGCAGCACATCCGGCGCGGCCTCGCCCGGGTAGAAGCCGCGGCACAGGTCGCGGGTGATCGCTTCGTCCAGGCTGGCCGGCTGCAGGCTGTAGGCGCCCGGCAGGTCGAGCACGGCGAACTCGCGGCCGGACGGCGCACGCAGGCGGCCTTCCTTGCGCTCGACGGTCACGCCGGTGTAGTTGGCCACCTTCTGGCGGCTGCCGGTGAGCTGGTTGAACAGCGCGGTCTTGCCGCTGTTGGGGTTGCCCACCAGCGCCACGCGCAGGGTTGCGGTCGCCGCGTTCATGCCGGCACCCCGACGGGCAACGCGGTCACGTGGACGCGCCGGGCCTCGCTGCGGCGCAGGGCGAAGCGGGTAAACCCGACCTGTACCAGCAGCGGCTCACCGCCCACCGGACCACGGGCTACCAGACGCACATCTTCACCCTTGACGAAGCCCAGCTCCTTGAGCCGGCGGGCGATGGCATCGTTGGCGTGTAGTTCCTGCACCGATTCCACCAGGGCGGAGCTGTGCAGAGGCAGATCGGACAGCGTCACGGAGCGCCTTGTGGTTGATAGGAATGGTTATCAATTCTAGCATCGCCGCGTCGCGTCATGGCCGCTGCCCCACGGCCCGCTATGATCTGTACATGTATGGAGCAACCACAGGTCCCCTGCCCCCATGAGTGATGCATTACGGATAGAACGCAGCGCCTCGGTGCTGACGCTGTGGCTGAACCGCCCCACCCTGCACAACGCCTTCGATGCGGCCCTGATCGCCCAGCTCACCGCGGCGCTGGAGGCGGCCGGCCGTGACGAACAGGTCCGTGCGGTGGTGCTGGCCGGCCAGGGCGCGTCGTTTTCGGCGGGCGCGGACATGCAGTGGATGCGCGGCATGGCCGCCGCCAGCGAGGAAGACAACCGCGAGGATTCGCTGGCGCTGGCGCGGCTGATGCGCACCCTGGACGAGCTGCCCAAGCCCACCATCGCACGGGTCCAGGGCGCCGCCTTCGGTGGCGGGGTGGGCCTGGTCGCCTGCTGCGACATCGCCATTGCCAGCACCGCCGCCCGCTTCGGGCTGACCGAAAGCCGGCTGGGCCTGCTGCCGGCGG
>NZ_QAIW01000448.1:28966-30628 GCF_003061285.1 Stenotrophomonas sp. HMWF003
CGATCGGCCCGCGCCAGGCCCGCCGCTGGTTTGCCACCGGCGAGCATTTCGATGCCGAGACCGCGCTGCGGATCGGCTTGGTACACCAGCTGATCGAACCTGAACGCATCGACGAGGCGGTCCAGCGCCAGCTGGGCCTGCTGGACAAGGCCGGCCCGGTGGCCTCGGCCTCGGCCAAGGAACTGGTGCGCCGGGTCAGCGTGGGTCGCGACCGCGACGCGCTGGACCGCGACAACGCCGCGCTGATCGCGCGCCTGCGGGTGTCGGCCGAGGGCCAGGAAGGCCTGGGCGCCTTCCTGGACAAGCGCGCGCCGCATTGGGTCACCCAGGACTGAGGACACGCACATGCTCGACCACATCGGGATCCGCTGCGCCGACTTCGCGCGCAGCCTGTCGTTCTTCCAGCAGGCCCTGGCCCCGCTGGGCATCAGCGTGGTGATGCAGGTCAGTGCCGAACAGACCGGCGACCATGACCATGCCGGCTTCGGCCGCACCGGCAAGCCGGACTTCTGGATCGGCAACGCCCCCGGCGCTCACGGCGGCGTGCACGTGGCCTTCAGTGCCGACAGCCGCGAGGCGGTGGATGCGTTCCACCGCGCCGCACTCGCCGCCGGTGGCCAGGACAATGGCACCCCGGGCATCCGCGAGTACTACCACCCGAACTACTACGGGGCGTTCGTGCTCGACCCGGACGGCAACAACATCGAAGCGGTCTGCCACCGCCCGGGCTGAGCGCCCCCGGTCGCCCCCGACGACCGCGATCCTTCCGCGCGGGCTGGCCGCTTTGTTGCCCAGCCCGCGTATCCCCCTTTCGTGGCCCGCCGGGGAACGTGGGCCACCCTCTTTCCCTTGGTATCCCTGTGACCCGACCCCTGCCCCTTCTGCAGCCTGCTGTGCGCCGTCCCGTTCGCCGGGAGGCCTGCCATGGATGATGTCGTCCGCATCGTCGAAGTCGGCCCGCGCGACGGCCTGCAGAACGAAGCCCAGCCGGTGGCCACCGCCGACAAGATCGAACTGATCCGGCAGCTGTCCCTGACCGGCCTGCGCACCATCGAAGCCACCAGCTTCGTCAGCCCGCGCTGGGTGCCGCAGTTGGCCGACGCCGCCGAGGTCTACGCCGGCATCGAGCGCCGCCCCGGCATCGCCTACCCGGTGCTGGTGCCCAACGAACAGGGCTACGACCGTGCCCGCGCCGTGGGCGTTTCGGAAGTGGCGGTGTTCACCGCCGCCTCGGAAACCTTCAACCGCACCAACACCAACGCCGGCATCGACGAATCGCTGGCGCGCTTCGCCCCGATCCTCGAACGCGCCAAGGCCGACGGGGTCAAGGTGCGCGGCTACGTCTCCACCGTGCTCGGCTGCCCCTACCAGGGCGAGGTGGCGGTCAGCGAGGTGGTGCGGGTCGCGCGCGCCCTGCACGAGATGGGCTGTTACGAAATCTCGCTGGGCGACACCATCGGCGTAGGCACCCCGCGCAAGGCCCGCGCGATGCTGCACGCGGTCGCCGCCGAACTGCCGATGTCGGCGCTGGCCGTGCATTTCCACGACACCTACGGCCAGGCGCTGGCCAACATCGATGCTTGCCTGGAAGAAGGCGTGCGCGTGGTCGATTCGGCCGTGTCCGGTGCGGGCGGTTGCCCGTACGCCAAGGGCGCCAGCGGC
>NZ_QAIW01000448.1:30687-32834 GCF_003061285.1 Stenotrophomonas sp. HMWF003
CGCCCACGTTCACGCGCTGGCCGCCATGGATCGCGCCCTGGCGAGCCCGCCGGACCAGGCCGACCTGCACACCCTGCTGCGCGAGGTGCAGCAGGCGCTGCAGGAGGCAATGGACGATCGCCAGCTGGCGCTGCGCCGGTATGCCGCACTGTTCGATGCCGTGCCGGACCCGGTCAGCATCCTGAGCGAAACGGGCGTGGTGCTGGACCTCAACAAGGCCGGCGTGCGCGCCTATGGCCGCCCGCGCGAGGACATCGTCGGGCAGCCGATCGAACTGCTCAACCCCGACCTGCCCAACGACCACCTGGACCCGGTGTGGGAAGCGCTGCACCGGGGCGAAACCTACGTCATCGAAGTCACCAACATGCGCGGCGACGGCAGCCGCTTCCCGGTGGAGGTGCACTCGGCCGGATTCGAGCACCAAGGCGAGCACTGCATCGTGGCCGTGGCGCGCGACCTGAGCAGCCGCTGGCAGGCCGAATCGCGCTACCGGTTGCTGATGGAATCGATCGACAAGGGCGTGGTCCTGTTCGACAGCCACCTGCGCGTGGTCTCGGCCAACCCGGCCGCGCACCGCATCCTGGGCACCGCCGGCAACGGCGGCAGCCTGCAGACGATGCTGGCCCCGGACGACTGGATCTGCGTGGACGAACACGGCCACCCGCTCACCCGTGAGCAATGGCCGGCGGCAGTGTCGCTGCGCACCGGCCGGATCATCCGCAGCACCATCGTCGGGCTGTACCACCGCCCGCGCGGCCGCATGATCTGGATCTCCACCACCAACGTGCCGGTGTTCGGCACCGGCCGCGACTGCCCGGACCACGTGTTCGGCATGTTCAGCGACATCACCGAACTCAAGCGCACCAACGCGCTGTTCGACCGCGCCCAGTCGCTGGCGCACATCGGCGGCTGGGAGTGGGACCGCGGCCTGCAGCGGCTGTACCTTACCGACGAGGCCAACCGCATCCTTGGCCAGGAGCTGCCCCTGCACGACATGGCGCACCTGCTGGAATGCCTGCGCGTGGACGACCGCTCGCAGCTGCAGCAGGCACTGCTGGACGTGATCGACAAGCAGGTGCCGTTCGAGCTGGAGCTGCAGGGCCAGCGCAGCGACGGCCATTCGTTCTGGGTGCGCATGATCGGCGAGGCCGAAGCGGGCGACGTGGATGCCGCGCGCATCGCCGGCACCGTGCAGGACATCACCGCGCGCAAGCAGGCCGAGGAAACCCTGCGCATCCAGGCGCGTACCGACCCGCTCACCGGCATCATGAACCGCGATGCAGTGCTCAACGACCTGGCCGCGCGCATGGCCAACCCCACCCATTGCCGGGTGGCGGTGCTGTACATCGACCTGGACCGGTTCAAGACCGTCAACGACCTGCTGGGCCACAACGCCGGCGACGAACTGCTGATCGACGCCACCCGCCGCATCGCCACCGCGATCGGCACCGAAGGGCTGCTGGCGCGCTTCGGCGGCGACGAATTCCTGGTGGTCTGCGACACCCGCGACCAGGCCGACCAGCCCGAGCGCCTGGCCGAGGCGATCACGCGCGGGTTCAGCACCCCGTTCCGCTTCGGCAGCGACGAATTCGCGGTCACCACCAGCATCGGCATCGCGCGCGCGCCGCAGGATGGGCTGCGCCCGCAGCAGCTGATCCAGAACGCCGACATCGCCATGTACGACTGCAAGCGCCGCACCCGCAACGGCTGGCAGGTGTTTTCACCGGAGCTGGCGCAGCGCCAGCACGACCGCCTGCAGATCGAAAGCCGCCTGCACCGCGCGCTGGACGACGATGAGTTCCACCTGGTCTACCAGCCGCAGGTCAGCCTGCACGACGGCCGCATGGTGGCTGCCGAGGCCCTGATCCGCTGGCGCAACTCGCAGCTGGGCGAGCTGCGCCCGGACATCTTCATTGCACATGCCGAAAGCACCGGTGACATCGTGCGGATCGGCTTGTGGGTACTGCGCGAGGCCTGCCGCCAGGTGCGCCAGTGGCAGGATGCCGGGCTGGGCATCGTGCGGGTGGCGGTGAACGTGTCCTACCGGCAGTTCGTCGGCGAGGACCTGGCCCGCCACGTGCGCCAGGTACTGGACGAGTTCGGCCTGCCCGGCAGCGCACTGGAGCTGGAGTTCACCGAGCGGGTGC
>NZ_QAIW01000448.1:32851-33228 GCF_003061285.1 Stenotrophomonas sp. HMWF003
TCGCGCGCCTGCGCGAAATGGGCGTGCAGCTGACCATCGACGACTTCGGCGAAGGCTACAGCGCACTGAACTACCTGCGCCGGCTGCCGATCCACGGGCTGAAGCTGAGCCAGTTGTTCGTCGAGGGCGTGCCGGGCAACCGCTCCGACGAAGCAGTGTGCGAGGCGGTCTGCGGCATCGCCCGCAGCCTGGGGCTGGGGCTGGTCGCCGAGGGGATCGAATCGGAGCCGCAGCGGCGTTTCCTGCAGGCGCTGGGGGTGACGGTCGGGCAAGGGTTTCTGTTCGCGCCCGGGCTGGCGCCGGATGAATTCGCCCGGCGCCTGACACCCCGCCACTGAGCCCGGCGCGCAGCGCACAACAGCGGCACGCCCCGCTTC
>NZ_QAIW01000448.1:33238-33763 GCF_003061285.1 Stenotrophomonas sp. HMWF003
CTGTCTTCTGTCCGTGCCGTCATCACCGGTGGCGTCTCCGGCCTCGGCCTGTCCGTGGCCCAGTTCCTGGTTGCCCAGGGCGGCAAGGTCGCCCTGTTCGATCTCAATGACGACAAGGGCGCGGCCGCCGTGGCCGGGCTTGGCGCCGACAACGCGCGCTACTTCACCACCAACGTCAGCGACGAGGCGGCCGTGGCCGCGCAGATCGATGCCGCACACGACTTCCTGGGCGGCCTGAATGTCGCCATCAGCTGCGCGGGCATCCTCGGTGCCGGCCGCGTGCTGGGCAAGGAGGCGCCGATGCCGCTGGCCAACTTCCAGACCACGGTGATGGTCAACCTGGTCGGCAGCTTCAACGTCGCCAAGGCCGCGGCCAACCGCATGCAGCACAACACCCCCGGCGACGACGGCGAGCGCGGGGTGATCATCAACACCGCCAGCGTGGCCGCCTACGAGGGCCAGATCGGCCAGGCCGCGTATTCGGCGTCCAAGGGCGGCGTGGTCAGCATGACCCTGCCGATGGCA
>NZ_QAIW01000448.1:33833-35161 GCF_003061285.1 Stenotrophomonas sp. HMWF003
GATTTTGCCGGCCTGGTCGGCCATATCCTGGGCAACACCTACCTCAACGGCGAAACCATCCGCCTGGACGGTGGCGTGCGCCTGGCGCCCAAGTAAACACATCCCCATCCCGCCGGGTGCCCGGACTGGCACCCTGACCTCCCACGAACCGACCTTCATTCCATGAAAGCCAACGACATCAAGAAAGGCAACGTCGTCGAATACAACAACGGCGTCTACCAGATCCGCGACATCGAGCGCAGCTCGCCGCAGGGTCGCGGCGGCAACGTCCGCTTCCGCTTCATCATGTACAGCGTGCCGGGCGGCAACAAGCTCGATGCCAGCTTCGATGCCGACGACAACCTGCCCGAAGTCGAACTGCTGCGCCGCCAGTCCACCTATTCCTACAAGGACGGCGACGCATTCGTGTTCCTGGACGACGAGGACTACACCCCGTACATGGTCGACGCGGAAGTGCTGGGCGATGACGCCGGGTACATCACCGATGGCCTGACCGGCATCTACGTGCAGGTGATCGACGAGACCCCGGTGGGCGTGCAGCTGCCGACCAGCGTGGTGCTGGAAGTGGTCGAAACCCCGCCGGAAATGAAGGGCGGCACGGCCACCAAGCGCCCGAAGCCGGCCAAGCTCAGCACCGGCATTGAAATCATGGTGCCCGAGTACATCGCCAACGGCGAACGCGTGCTGGTCAACACCGCCACCGGTGAGTTCGCCGGTCGTGCCGACTAAGCGCCTGGCGCTGGTGGGCTGCCTGTCCCTGCTTGCGGCGTGTTCGCCGCAGGCAGGCGACAGCGGCACCCAACCGGCCGACGTGGCACCGATCGCTGCGGCTCCCGCGGCGGCTACACCCGCAGCCACGATGGACGTGGCACCTGCTGCCGTCGAAGCGTCCACGGCCGAGGCGCCGCCCGACACGGATGCCGATACCGACGACGACGTCGGCATGCCCGACCTGGAACAGCTCGAACGCGCACGCTCCGCTGCGGGCTGCGAGGTATCCAACGACGTGGGTGAGTTGGCCGACATCCGCATCTACTGCACGATGCCCGCCGACGTGCGCGCCTTCCTCGAACGCGAAAACACCTGCCAGCACTTCGCGGGCGAAGAGGCCTACGACGAGGAACGCCGCCAGGAGCTGGAACAGGCCTCGGCGGACTACTGCGATGGCCGCGAGCGGATCTTCGCGGCGTTGTACGCACGCCACCACGACGACTGCACCATCCGCCACGCATTGCGCGGCGTCGGCAAGCGCTACGACCTGTTCACCGGTCCGGTACCGGCCGACTGCCAGCCGTAGCGCCTGCGTGTCTGCGCCCGGCGTTTACGGC
>NZ_QAIW01000448.1:35180-39693 GCF_003061285.1 Stenotrophomonas sp. HMWF003
GAAGGTCAGCTTCACCGGCGTGCCATCTGCGGCCGTACCCGACCAGCCATCCTTGCCCTGGGTCGGCGCAGCGATCTCCAGCGTGCGCTGCCCGTAGTCGGTTTCCACGCGCAGGTGCGGCGTGGCACCTGCGGCCACTTCGGCCAGCCAGCCCGGCTCGTTGCCGGTGGCGCGGAAGCCGGCGCTGGCGGTGTCCTGCGCGCCGGCAGCCGGTGCCGCAGCGCCCTGTTCACCACTGCCGGTGCAGCTGCGCTCCGGCTCGCCCTTCAGTTGCAACGTGCCTTCGGTGGTGCCCTTGGTCCAGAAGGTATTGCCCTGGCCGTCACCGTAGCGCGCGCCGGATGCCGCCGGTTCCGATGCCATCGGGTAAGTGCGCCCGCCAACCACCACGCTGGCCGAATCCTGGCCGCGGTAAGTCGCCTGCACGGCGACGTCGCCACACCGGAAAGCGTAGCTGCGTTCATCGGAGGTAGCAGCGGCCATGGTCGGTGGCGCCTCGGCCGTATCCGCGTCGCTGGCGGTGCCCTCGGCGCGTTGCGCGGGCTGGCAGGCGCTCAGGCCGGTGGCGATGACCAGGCTGAAAAGCCACGGGGATGCACGCATGTTGGACTCCTTGCGGTTGTTGCGATCAGCCAACCATCCTAGCCCGCAGCCTGCAGCAGGAGGTGAAGCAGCCCTGACTCCACCGGCTGCAGCACCGGTTCAGCCCCCGCGTGACGGCAGCAGTCCGATCGACAGCAGGTGCACCCCGGCTGCGTTCGATGCGCTCGCCCAGACCCGCAGCAGACGCAGCGCGCGCGCGTGTTCGCCGGCCGCGTCGACATAGCGCAGATGCACGTCACTGGAGACCAGTGTCAGTTGTCCGCATACCAAGCGCTCCACTGCGGCCTGCTCGAGCAGGGTGATCCGCAGCTGTCCGGTCGACCACGCCGTAAGGCAGGGATGGGCGCCCAGCCACTGCCCTGCCCCGTCGCTGAAGAACAACGACGGCGACAGCCAGGCCTGCAGCGCGTCCACGTCCTGCGCCAACAGCAACTGCAGCACCTGTGCCTCGGCGGTGGCGATGGTGTTTTCAAGCACGGTAGTACCCATGTCATTCCTCCCGGCGTCGCCGCCATGGCCAGCGCCAGCGACGTGCGCCCTGCACCAGTACGTAGAACAGCGGCACGAAAAACACCGCCAGCACGGTGGCGGTCAACATCCCGCCAAATACCCCGGTGCCGATCGCGTGCTGGGTTTCGGCCGATGCACCGGTGGCCAGCATCAACGGCACCACGCCCAGCGCGAACGCCAGCGAGGTCATCAGGATCGGGCGCAGCCGCAGCCGTGCCGCTTCGATCGCGGCCTCGACCAGGCCGTGCCCCTGCAGCTGCAGCTGGCGCGCGAACTCCACGATCAGGATCGCGTTCTTGGCCGACAGCCCGATCACGGTGATCATCCCGACCTTGAAGAACACATCGTTGGGCAACCCGCGCAACAGCACCGCCGCCACCGCGCCCAGCAGGCCCAGTGGCACCACCAGCAACACCGCCGCGGGGATCGACCAGCTTTCATACAGCGCGGCCAGCACCAGGAACACCACCAGCATCGACAGCAGCATCAGCCACGGCGCCTGCGCACCGGAGGCGCGCTCCTGCAGCGACTGCCCGGTCCAGGCCAGCGCGAAACCGGCCGGCAACTGCCGCGCCAGCCGCTCCATCTCGGCCATGGCCTGGCCGCTGGACGCGCCCGCTGCCGCATTGCCGGACAGGCTCAGCGACGGGAAGCCCTGGTAGCGTTCCAGCTGCAACGGCGTCTGCGACCACACCGGGGTGACCAGTTCGGCCAGCGCCACCATGCCGCCATTGACGTTGCGCACGTGCAGCTTGAGCACGTCGTCCACCTGCATGCGGTGCGGTGCGTCGGCCTGCACGATCACCTGTTGCAGGCGACCGGCATTGGGGAAATCGTTGACGTACTGCGAGCCCATCGCCGCCGACAGCGTGTCGCTGATCGCACTGAAGCCCACGCCCATGGCCTGCGCCTTGTGCCGGTCGATTTCCAGCCGCACGGTACTGCCCGAGGGCAGCCCTTCGGCATGCACGTCGCGCAGCAGCGGGCTGGCCGCAGCCAGCGCCAGCAGCTGCTGTTGTGCGGCCTGCAGCTGCGCCTGGCTCTGGCCGGTGCGCGCCTGCAGGCGCAGGTCGAACCCGGACGAGGTGCCCAGGCTGTCGATGGCCGGCGGGGTCACCACGATCACCTGCCCTTCCGGCGCAGCGGCCATGGCCTGCTGCGCGCGCTCCACCTCGTCGGCCACGGTGGCACCGGCGCGCGCGCCCCAGTCGTTGAGCATGGTGTAGGCCATCGCCGCGTTCGGCCCGGAGCCGGCGAAGCTGTAGCCCATGATCGCCTGGTTGGAGGCAATGCCCGGGCGCGCGGCAATGTGCGCTTCGTAGCGTTGCATCACGTCCAGGGTGCGTTCGGCGGTGGCATCGGCCGGCAGCTGGATCGACGTCATGAAGTAGCCCTGGTCCTCTTCGGGCAGGAAGGCGCCGGGCAGCAGGTGAAGGCCCAGCCCCAACGCCACCACGAGCGCGGCGAACACGGCCATGCTGCGTCCGCCGCGCTGCAGGATGCGCACCACCCGTCCCTGGTACCCGTGGGTCATGCGCGCCATGCCGCGGTTGAACGCGCCGAAGAAGCCGCCGCGCCCGTGGTGGCCACGCGTGCTCGGCTTGAGCAGCGTGGCGCACAGCGCGGGGGTCAGGGTCAGTGCCAGTAAGGCCGAGAACAGGATCGACACCGCCATGGCCAGGCTGAACTGTCGGTAGATCGCGCCCACCGAGCCATCGGCGAGCGCCATCGGAATGAACACCGCGGTGAGCACCAGGGTGATGCCGATCACCGCGCCGGTGAGTTCTTTCATCGCCTTGGCGGTGGCCTCGCGTGGCGGCAGTCCTTCCTCGGCCATGATCCGCTCGACGCCTTCCACCACCACGATGGCATCGTCGACGATGATGCCGATCGCCAGCACCATGCCGAACATGGTCAGCACGTTGATCGAGAAGCCGGCCGCGAGCATCACCGCGAAGGTGCCCAGCAGGGCGATCGGCGCGACGATGGCCGGGATGAGCGTGTAGCGGATGTTCTGCAGGAACAGGTACATCACCGCGAACACCAGCACCATCGCTTCGATGAGGGTGATGAGCACTTTCTGGATCGAGATCGCCACGAACGGCGCGGTGTCGAACGGTACCGTGGCCTGCATGCCCACCGGCAGGGTAGGCTCGAGTTCGGCCATGCGCGCGCGTACCGCGCCGGCCACCTTCACGGCATTGGCCCCGGGCGACAACTGGATGGCCGCCGCGGTAGCAGGCGCGCCGTTCTCGCGGGTGGACCACGCATAGCTTTCGGCGCCCAGTTCGACCCGGGCGACATCGCCAATGACCACGCGGGAGCCATCCGGATTGGCCCGCAGCACGATGGCGGCGAACGCCTCCGGCGTACTCAACTGGCCTTCCACGGTGAGCGGAATGGTGACGCGCTGGCCCGGCATCGCCGGGGAATCGCCGACCCGGCCGGGGGCGATCTGCGCGTTCTGTTCGCTGATCGCGGTGGTCAGATCGCCCAGGGTCAGGCGGTAGGCCACCAGCTGCGCCGGGTCGACCCAGATCCGCATCGCACGTTCGGCACCGAACAGCTGCACGCGGCCAACGCCTTCGATGCGCCGGAGTTCTTCGACGATGTTGCGCGCCATGTAGTCGCTCAGGGCCACTTCGTCCAGGCGGCCGTCGGTGGAGCGCAGTCCGACCAGCATCAGGAAGCCCGAATCGGCGGCCTCCACGCCCAGCCCGTTCTGGCGCACCGTCTGCGGCAGCCGCGATTCGATCGCCTTGATGCGATTCTGGACGTCCACCTGGGCCAGTTCGGGATCGGTGCCGGGGCGGAAGGTGGCGGTAATGGAAGCCTCGCCCGAGGTATCGGTGGACGAGGAGAAGTACAGGAGGTGTTTGACCCCGGACAGCTCGCGCTCGATCAGCCCGACCACGGCATCGTTCATGGTCTGCGCCGACGCCCCGGGATAGCTGGCATAGATGCTGATACTGGGCGGCGCAACGCTGGGATAGCGCTCGATCGCCAGGCGCGGAATGGCCAACGCACCGGCCAGCACCACGAAAATAGCCAGCACCCACGCAAACACGGGGCGCTCAATGAAAAACTGCGGCATGCAACATCCTCTCGCCGTCGCACCGCGGCGAAAGCAGCCGGTGCAGTGGCATCGTCATCCACAAAAAAGAGTCTTCGTCGTACTGCGGGATTGCTCAGGCCACTGCAGTGCAAGAGCAAGATCAAGCGCTACTGTCCGCGCCTGCACCGGGCTGGGCAGGTGCGGGTGGGGTTGCGGGACACGCTGCAAGTACATCCCTGTAAGCTCCGTCGCCGCATCCATGCGGCTCAGGGTCCCGCAACCCCACCCGCACCAGCCCCTGACAGATTGCGGTACGCACAGGAGAGCAAAGCGACCAGCGCTTCC
>NZ_QAIW01000449.1:0-592 GCF_003061285.1 Stenotrophomonas sp. HMWF003
GTTCGGACAGCCAGATTGCGTAGTGCTCGGCATCGCGCACGCTGACGTGCATCACCGGCGCGTTGGCCAGCGCCGGGCCGCCGTTGTAGTCCGATTGCCAGTCCACGCCACTGTGCCGCACGAAGTTGCCGCTGCGTTCGTCGTACACGATCGAGTGGCCACGCCGGGTCGCGCGCGGACGAGCGTTGCTGGCCTGCACGTACCGGCGGAAATCGGCCACGGTGACCTCGGTGATCGACAGCGCGAAGCCGCGCTCGAACCGCACGTAATGCGAGGGCTTTTCCGCGTCGCTGGCCCCCAGCTCGGCGTCCCCGGCGCCCATCTGGAAGCCGCCATGCGGCACCACGATCATCTGCGGGCCACGGCCCCCATCGCGCAGGGCGTCGCTGAACACCTGGCGTGGCCGGAAACTGCCGTAGTGGGTCACCAGCTCGATGCGTTCGCGCAGCTGCCCCACCACGGGATCGCCGGGCAAGGCCATGCGCAGCGCGTCTTCGAGCTTCTCGCGCGCCGCCTTCAGCCCCTGCGGCGTGGCCAGGTCACGCAGGCCTTCGTCACGCAGGCGGGTCAGCGTATCGGCACGGATGCGCTC
>NZ_QAIW01000449.1:603-2670 GCF_003061285.1 Stenotrophomonas sp. HMWF003
TTGGCCGCCTCGGCCAGCCAGGTTCCCGCCGTGGCGAAATCGCTGGCACGCGCGGCGGTTTCCGCACGGCCGATCAACCCGCTCTCGGCGGCGGCCAGGCCCTGGCGGGCGCGGGCGTCGTCAGGATTGAGCGCCAGCGCCTCACGGAAGTTGGGAATGGCGCCATCGCCGTCTTCCCCGATCCGGCCGGCGCGCAGATCCTCTTCGCCGGCACGGTTGTAGGCGATCACCCGCTGCGCGATTTCCACCCGCGACTGCAGCTGGCGAACGCGCGGGTCGTCGGGGGCGATGGTGAGCAGCACCAGGGCCATGTCGCTGGCCTGCGCCACGGCCTCGCGCTGCTTCAGCGGCCGGACCAGCAACGCGTTGGCATCCTCCAGCAGCTGCTGGCGTGCGCGCTTCAGCCCGGCCACGGCCTGGCGGTCCTTGGCATCGCGCTGCAGCAGCGCGAGCCAGAGCGGAACCGCCGCCTGCGCATCCTCGTACAACCGGCCCTGCTCGAAGGCCTGCGCAGCCTGGCGGCGCGCCGCCGCAATACCGTCGTCGGCAATCTCCACCGCGGGCGGCTGCCAGCGCTGCACGGTCTCGGCCGCGTCCTCGCCCCCGATGGTCACCCGCGCAGCCGGCGCCGCAGCGGCCGGCTGGGCACGCGCAGCCGGCTTGGCCACCGCCGCGGGCGGCGGCGGTGCATCGGCCGAGCATGCGGCCAGGGCGACCAGCACACCGGCCAACAGCGACGCGGAAAGGACAGAGTTGCGCAAAATCAGGTTCCTTGCAGCCAGGCACGAGCATTGCTGAATCCGACCGGGTGAGGCAAGCCGCGCCGGCCGCCACGCGGTGACAGGTTCATGATACCGGCGCGCAGGCCGACCACGGCGCGTTATCCTGCTCCCCCTGTGCACCCCCTGCAGTAGACGGAACCCACGTGGCTTATTGGATCAAAACCCCGGCGGAACTGGACGAGCGCTACCGCCAGCGCCCCACCCGCATCGGGCTGGACACCGAATTCATCCGCGAACGCACCTACTGGCCGCAGCTGGCCCTGGTGCAGATGGCCGTTGGCGAGGAGATTCTGCTGATCGACCCGCTGATTCCCGGCATGAACGAGGCCCTGGCCACGTGGCTGGCCGATACCAGCATCCTGAAGATCATGCACAGCGCCAGCGAAGACCTGGTGACCTTCAAGGTCGCCTGCGGCGTGCTGCCGCGGCCGCTGTTCGATACCCAGATCGGCGCGGCGCTGGCCGGCATCGGCGGCGGCATGGGCTACCAGAAGCTGGTCAACGCGATCACCGGGGTGACCCTGGCCAAGGGCGAGACGCGCTCGGACTGGATGCGTCGGCCGCTGTCGGAAGCGCAGCTGGACTACGCCGCCGATGACGTGGAGTACCTGTTCGCCATCCACGATGCGATCGACGCCAAGCTGGGCGAGCTGGACCGTCGCCAGTGGTTGCAGGACGACGCCGAACGCCTGCTGGCCAGCGTCGAGAACGACGAAGACCGCTGGCCGCACGTGGCGATGCGCTCGGCGCAGTTCATGGACGCCGCGGCACAGATGCGCCTGCTGCGCCTGCTGCGCTGGCGCGATGTGCAGGCGCGCAGCAGCGACAAGCCGCGCAGCTGGATCCTGGACAACGAACTGGCGGCCCTGCTCGCGCGCACCCCGCCGGCGGACATGGCGGCGCTGGACAAGCTGATGGAAGGGTTCCCGAAAGCCCCGCGCAAGCTGCTCGCGCCGGTCTGGGAGGCATTGACCACGCCGCTCGACGACGAAGCCGACGCACCGCTCGCCTTGCCCGGCACCGACAGCAACAAGCAGGCCCTGAAGCGTCTGCAGGATGCGGTCAGTGCACGCACCGCCGAACTGGGCCTGCCCGACGGCGTGCTGGCCTCGCGCAAGCATCTGGAAAGCTACCTGGAAAGCCGCCAGTGGCCGAACGCACTGGCTGGCTGGCGGCGCCAGCAGCTGGAGCCGGTGCTGGCACCGTTGCTGCCCGCCGCTTGAACGCACCGCCGCACGCCGGGTGGCATGCGACACGGTACCGGGGCGCTGCCCCCCGGTACCGC
>NZ_QAIW01000450.1:0-585 GCF_003061285.1 Stenotrophomonas sp. HMWF003
GATGTATGCCGGCTGGGGTACGGGGCGGGCCTACGCGCTGGGCCAGTTGGGGGCCGGCCAGTTCACTCGGGAAATCGATCGCCAGCTGCTGCTCGGTGCCGGCCAGTACGGGGTCAATGCCCGCTACGGCGGTCAGTTCACTGCGGCGAGCGTGGAAACCGGCTACCGCCTTGGCGACGGTCGCGCCTCGTTGACCCCGTACCTGGGGGCAGACTACGCCCGCGTGGACAGCGACAGCTTCAGCGAACAGGGCGGGCTGGGCTTTGGCCTGCGCACCCAGGGCGGGGTGAGCACGCGCAGCCAGGCACTGGCCGGCGTGCGCGCCGAACGCCAATGGGGCAGCTGGGCGCTGCGCGGCTATGCCGAATGGCAGCAGCTGCTGTCCAGTGATGGGCTGACGCAGGACGCCAGTTTTGTCGGCGTGGATGCGTGGGCGCCGATGGCGGGGCTGCAGCCGGCGCGATCGGGCGGCCTGCTCGGGCTGTCGGTGGAGTCGTGGCTGACCCGCAACACGCGGGTGGCGTTCGGTTACGACCAGCGGTTCGGGCCGCGGGGCGACCTGAGCCAGGTGGCGCTGCGCTATTC
>NZ_QAIW01000450.1:595-2225 GCF_003061285.1 Stenotrophomonas sp. HMWF003
CCGGTCGGCGACAAACGTAATGGTCTGAAACGAAGAAGGGCGCGATGCAATCGCGCCCTTCTTCGTTCTGCGGCGGAGCGGCTCAGTTCCCGCGCAGCGTGCCCAGTCGCGGCGTGGCGCGGCCCAGCGGCATCTTCAGCTTGCCGATGGAATGGATGCGCGTTTCGGCGATCTGGTCGGCCGCCCGCTGGGGCGCGATGCCCTCGCTCTGGGACAGGGCGAAGATCCGGCCGAGGTTGTGGTAGATGCTGCGGATCAGGCGCATCGCACGTTCGCGGTTGTAGCCGTCGATTTCCAGCGAGACGTTCATCACCCCGCCCGCGTTGACCGCGTAGTCCGGCGCGTACAGGATGCCGCGTGCATGCAGTTCATCGCCGACCTCCAGGCTGGACAGCTGGTTGTTGGCGGTACCGCAGACGATCCTGCACTTCAGGCGGGGCAGGGTCTGCGGGTTGATCGCCCCTTCCAGTGCGCACGGGGCGAACACATCGGCGTTGACGTCGTAGATGTCGTCCGGCTTCACCGCCTCGGCACCGTACTCGGTGACCGCACGCTCGACCCGCGCGCTGTCCAGGTCGGTGACGAACAGCTTGGCGCCGCGGTCGCGCAGCAGCTTGACCAGCTCCATGCCGATATGGCCCAAGCCCTGGACCGCGATGCTGGTCTTGCCCACTTCTTCGTGGCCGAGCTTGTGCTGCATCGAGGCCATCAGCGCCTGCAGCGCGCCGTAAGCGGTGAACGGGGCCGGGTCGCCGGAGCCGCCATGGACCTGATGCACGCCGGTGACGTACTCACTCTCCAGGTAGATGTTCTCCATGTCGTTGACATCGGTGCCCACGTCCTCGGCGGTAATGTAGCGACCGCCCAGCGAATCCACGTAACGGCCGAACGCGCGGAACAGCACCTCGCTCTTGTCCTGGCGCGGGTCGCCGATGATCACCGCCTTGCCGCCACCGACGTTCAGCCCGGCCAGGGCGTTCTTGTAGGTCATGGTGCGGCTCAGGCGCAGCGCGTCGGCCAGCGCATCATCGGTGCTGGCGTACGGGCGCATGCGCACGCCACCCAGGGCCGGGCCCAGGGTGGTGTTGTGGATGGCGATGATCGCCCTCAGGCCGGCATCGCGGTTGTGGCAGAACACCACTTGTTCGTGACCGGAAGTTTCGAGGGTTTCAAATAACATGGTGGCTCCGATGGGGCGAACGGCTGGGAACAGCGGCGAACGCACCAGCAAAAGGTGGGTTGTAAAACAAAAAAAGCGACATCGTCGGATCGGGGGACGGGTCGCGCGGCGCCATTCTAGTGCATTCCGCCGGAGGGTGTTGTCAGGGCTTGCCGCGACCCACGGCCGGGATCGGCCCGGGGGTGTGACGGTACCGGCCATTAAAGTTGCTGAAGATGGCGCCGATGCCGTGGCAACGGTGCGCAGTACCAGCAATGCCAGGACGGACGACGTGGGTGCAGTGACAACACAGTGGCGCCGCGCAAGGCGGCCACGCTGATGGACATGAACGTGATCGTGGTGGCAGGACTGGCGGGAGCGGTCGCGCTCGGGCTGGCGGTAACGCGGCGCCGCCGCGTGCGCGTTGCCGCGCCGGCGGCGGCCGTGCGCCCGCGTGCGCCTTTGGTGGTC
>NZ_QAIW01000450.1:2235-2907 GCF_003061285.1 Stenotrophomonas sp. HMWF003
TGCTGCCGCAGCTGATCCAGACGGTCAACGACAGCGACGCCTCGGCGCGCGCGATGGCCGCCATCATCGGCCAGGACCCGGTGCTGACCGGCAACCTGCTGCGCATCGCCAACAGCCCGGTGTACCGCTTGCAGGCCAAGCCGGTGGACAGCCTGCAGCGAGCGGTAACCCTGGTGGGTACCGAAGGCATCCGCCAGATCATCAGCGCGGTACTGGTGCAGCCGGTGATGCAGGTGCACTGCGAGACGTTCCCGCAGTTCGGCACGGTGATCTGGGAGCACGCGCTGCTGGCCTCGCGCGCGGCGGCCGACCATGCGCGGCTGGTGACCCATGAAGACGCCTTCGCCGCGCAGTGGCTGGGGCTGACCCAGGGCCTGGGCGCGGCGTTGGTGATGCGGCAGCTGCTGGATACCTGCGCCGTGCAGGACGATGCACTGCCATCGCGCGCGTTGGCGATGCAGCTGCTGGATGCCTGGACATTGCCTGTGGCCGGGCGGATCGCGGCGGCCTGGGAATTGCCCGGGGCGGTCCACGAAGCGCTGCTGCGCGACGCCGGTACGGCCCAGGACGGGCTGTCGGCCAGTCTGCGCTTTGCGCGCGCGGCGGCGGCCGCCAGCCTGCTGTGTCGGCACGGGCGGATCGGCCAGGCGCAGGCGCTGGCCATCCTGGAAC
>NZ_QAIW01000450.1:2917-4564 GCF_003061285.1 Stenotrophomonas sp. HMWF003
GGGCGCGCTGTGGAAACCCTGGACGCCGACGAGGCCGAGACCTGAGGGTTCGTGGACGCAGGCATGCAGCCCCGATCGCGATGACCGACGGGTAGCGCCACGCCATGCGTGGCTACCCCCAGCGGTCGCTTACAGCTGCGACTCCAGCGGCAGCCAACTGATGACGCGCGCGCTGGCACGCAGCCAGAACGACGTATCCGGTTCCCGGTCGAGCACTGCCGGTGGCTGGGCGGCGCGGTCCAGCCACCGGACCCGGTCCTGTGCGTCCAGCATCACCCAGTAGCTCTGCGCCGGATCGGCCAGGCGCAGGTACTCGGCACGCAGCTGCGCGCCCAGCACCGGATCGTCGAACAGCACGCCCATCTCGGTGTTGAGGTACGCCGACCGTGGGTCGAGGTTGAACGACCCGACGAAGCCGCGCCGATCGTCCAGCAGGAAAGCCTTGGTGTGCAGGCTGGCGCCGCTGCTGCCGAACAGCCCGCTGCGGTCGCCATAGCCGTGCGCCTTCAGTTCGTAGAGGTGCACGCCGCTGCGCAGCAGGGGCGCCCGGTAGTGCATGTAGCCCCCGTGCACGGCGGCGACGTCGTTGGCCGCCAGCGAGTTGGTCACCACCCCGACCAGGGCGCCGCGCTTGACCATGGCGGCCATGCCCTCGGTGCCTTCCTCGCCGGGGACGAAGTACGGCGAGATCAGCAGCGCCTTGTGCCGGGTGGCCTGCATCTCGCTGACCAGCCGGGTCACCAGCCAGTTCGACGTGTCATCGCGGCGGTGCTTCATGGCCGGGTCGGAGACGATCTCCACGTTCGGTGACCAGTGCAGCTCGACCGCGTCGCGGTAGTACGAGCGCGCCGACTGTGACTGCTGGACACGGCGCAGGTACGGCTGGGCGACATCGCGCTTGGCTTCATGCTCGGATTCGCGCACCAGCAGGCGCAGCTGGGCCGGGGTGTGGAAGGCCAGCGCAGCGATGGGAACGGCGGTTTCGCTGTTCCAGTAGTCGTCAAAAATACGGTTGGCCTGGTTCACCGCATGACCGGCCACCAGCAGGTCGAGGTCGCGGAAGTTCACGTCCGACCGCGCGCTGAAATACTCTTCGCCGATGTTGCGGCCGCCGACGATGGCCACGCGCCCATCGGCGATCCACGCCTTGTTGTGCATGCGATGGTTGACGCTGAAAAAGCGTTGCACCATCTCCACCATCCGCCACGGCCCGGTGCGGTTGCGGAAGGGGTTGTACAGGCGGATCTCGATGTTGGGATGCTCGTCGAGCGCCATCAGCAGGGCGTCCTTGTCCCGGGCATTCATGTCATCGAGCAGCAGGCGCACGCGCACGCCGCGTTCGGCCGCCTCGTACAGGGACTGCGCCATCAGGTGGCCGATCAGGTCGTCGTGCCAGATGTAGTACTGCAGGTCCAGGCTGCGGCCGGCATGGGCGGTGATGACCGCGCGCGCGGCATAGGCATCCAGCCCGTCGGCAAGGAAGGCGACGCCGCTCTGGTCGGGGTGGCTGGCCTGCAGGCGGGCCAGTTCGCGGTCGATGACGGTCTGGGCCGGCTGGACGGGCAGTACGCTGCTGGGGGCGCCCATCGCCTTGGGGGTCAGGTGGTCGGCCAGCAACAGGCCGCTGAGTACCAACAGCACCAGCAC
>NZ_QAIW01000450.1:4574-5439 GCF_003061285.1 Stenotrophomonas sp. HMWF003
ACGATTCCCAGCCAGCGCAGCATCCGGCGCCAGAGCGGCTTTCGTTCAGTCATGTGCCGATGCTAAGCCGGGCGGGCGTGCACGGCGAGTGCCGGACGCACGCACCCCCTCAGAAACGTTCGTCGGGCGCGAGGTAGCGCCACTGGCCGGGGACCAGCTTGCCCATGGCGACGCGGCCGATGCGCAGGCGGCGGACGCTGATGACGTCGAGTCCGACCTGGCGGCACATGTCACGGAGCTGGCCGGGTTGTACGGGTTTGATGGCAAAGCGCAGGCGGGTTTCGTTCTGCCAGCTGACCTTGCACGGGGGCAGGGGCCAGTTGCGGAAGCTGAGGCCGTGGGCGAGGCGCTTCATGCCATAGGGTGCGAGTTCGCCACTGACTTCGACGAGGTATTCCTGTTCGAGGGTGGCGCCGCGGTCCTTGAGGTGGGACACGATGCGGCCGTCCTGGCTGACGACGACCAGGCCGCTGTCTTCGTCGGCGAGCGGCATGACCAGTTGCAGGGCGTGGAAATGGCGCTGGAGGAGGGTGACGCCGGTGGCGTCCAGTTCGCTGCGGCTGTCGGGGGTGACCAGGGCGCACAGTTCGTCGGCGCGCATGCCGGCGGGTTTGTGCAGGAGCATGCTGACGGTTTCGGTGCGGGTGGCTTCGGCGTTGTCGCGCAGGACGATGGTTTCGTCGGTGACCAGGGTCTGCGGTTGTTCGACGATCGTGCCGTCGACGGTGACCCAGCCGCCTTCGATGTAGCGCTGGGCGTCGCCCCGGGAGCAGCCGATGAGGCTGGTCAGGCGTTTGTCGAGTCGGATCGGGTCGGTCATGGGGCTGGCAACGAAAAGCGGGATGCGGGCGGGGAGTGTACTGGG
>NZ_QAIW01000049.1:0-4074 GCF_003061285.1 Stenotrophomonas sp. HMWF003
GTTCGTGCTGCCGTTCATCGCCTGGCTGGCGCTGACCGGCGCCACCTACCTCTACCAGAAGCCCATCGACCGCTGGGTGCACCATGACCTCAAGGTAGCCGCACCCTCGCCGCAGGCGCCTGCGTTGCCCAGCGCGCAGATTGCCGCTGTCACCGCCGTTACCCCCGGCGACGTGTTCCGCTACACCACGCCCGAACGCACCGATGGCAGCGTGGAAATCGGCGTGCTGCAGCCCAGCGGGCAGCGCGAGGTTTACTACGTGCACCCCGCCACCGCGCAGGTACTCGGGCACCTGCCCGACAAGGGCACCCTCTCCGGTGTGGTGCGCCGGCTGCACAGCCTGGACCTGCTGGGCGACTACGCCAGCGCACTGATCGAGATCGCCGCCGGCTGGGCCATCCTCCTGGTGCTCACCGGCCTCTACCTGTGGTGGCCACGCGGGCAGCAAGGCGGCATCACGACCGTGCGCGGGCGACCCAGGCAGCGCCTGTTCTGGCGCGACCTGCACGCGGTCACCGGCGTCTGGGTCGGATTGGTGCTGCTGTTCCTGGCCGTCACCGGCATGCCGTGGTCGGTGGTGTGGGGCAAGCAGGTCAATGCGTGGGCCAACGGCCACGACTACGGCTATCCCGCTGGCGTGCGCGTGCAGGTACCGATGTCGCAGCAACGGTTGGCCGATACCACCACCCCCACCTGGTCGATGGCGCAGGCACGGCTGCCCGCCTCGGCGTTGCCCCATGCGCATCACGCACCTGCCGAAAAGCACGCCGGGCACGAAGGCCACGGCGGCGGCGCACTGGGCGACCTGTCACCGCAGCCGGGTGCCATCGGCATCGACGCGGCCGTGCAGCGGTTCAACACGCTCGGGCTGGCGCCCGGCTATAGCGTGGCGCTGCCGCGTGGCCCGATGGGCGTCTATACCGCCTCGGTCTACCCGGAAAACGTGGCCGGCCAGCGTGTGGTGCACCTGGACCAGTACAGCGGCCGGGTGCTGCTGGACATGGGCTACGCCGATTACGGCGCAGCGGGTCGCGGGCTGGAATGGGGCATCAACGTGCACCTGGGCCAGGAATACGGCACGTTCAATCGGCTGTTCCTGCTGGTGGCCTGCGCGGCGATCGTGATGCTGTGCGTGAGCGGCGCAGTGATGTGGTGGAAGCGCCGGCCGCTTGGCGGCATCGGGGTGCCGCCACTGCCGAAGGAACGCCGGACGGTAGCCACCGTGTTCGCGTTGCTGTGCGTGGGCGGCGTGCTGTTCCCGTTGGTCGGCGCGTCGCTGCTGGTGGTGGGCGTGCTCGACGTCATCGCCAGCGGGGGATGGCGTTCGCCGAGCCAGGCCCGGGAGTAAGCGCAGGGTCACCGGTCGCGCCATCACCCGACCTCGAACACCACATCCTTCAGCGTCCCGGTGAAGGCAAACGGCGAGTGATACTGGCGCGAGACGGCCTCGCCCAGATCGCGGCCGATATCCAGCGTTTCGGTGGCGCTGTAGCGCGCAGGCGGTACGTGCGCGAACGCCTGTCGTGCCACCTCCTTCCCATCGATCTCCAGCCACCCTGTCCCACCGCCACCGTATTGCGTGCTCTCATGGGTGTAGTGGAAGGCCACGGTCACCTCGCCCTCGGGCAGCGTGCTACCGGCCCGAAGCAGGTCGCGCTCGCGCCCAAAGAAGTTGTTCTCGTACATCAGCTCCCCGGCCTTGATGAAGAACGTGTAGCCGGCGCCACCGCCGGCCGCGACGATCACGCCTTCCGCCCCACCGGCCGGAATCACCAGGCGCGCAGTGATCGAATGGCTGCGCGCCTTTACATCCGGTGCAGTGCCTTCGCTGATCCGGGTGGTGCCGGCGTAGTACTTGAACCGTGTGCGGCCGCGGGTCACGCTCGGGCGATCCGGGATGTGGGCGCGCTCGGAGAAGCGGTCATCCAGCGGGAACACGAAATTGGCTTCCGCTTCCTGCTTGAAGATCGCCAGCAGCTCGGCCAGTTTCTCCGGGTGCTCGGCCGATAGGTCATTGGCCTGGCTGAAGTCCTTGCTCAGGTCATAGAGCTCCCAGTGGTCGTTCTCGAAGTTGCCGTCGCGCCCCAGCAGCACCCAGGGCACGCCGTGATGGGCCGAGGCGATCCAGCCCTCGTGGTAAATGGCGCGGTTGCCCGCATTCTCGAAGTACTGGGTGAGGTGGGTGGACGGGGCCGAGGCATCGGCGAAGGTGTGGATGAAGCTGCGGCCATCCAGCGCTTGCTGCCTGATGCCGTTCACCGCCTCCGGGAACGGGATACCCGCGGCCTCGTAAATGGTGGGCGCGATGTCCACCACGTGCTGGAACTGCGCGCGCAGCTCGCCGCCGGCCTTGATCTTCGCCGGCCAGGTCACCGAAACGCCCGTGCGGTTGCCGCCGAAGTGGCTCGCCACCTGCTTGGTCCACTGGAACGGGCAATCGATGGCCCAGGCCCAGCCGACGGCGAAGTGGTTCTCGTGGTGGCCCTGCCCTATCTCATCGATCGCCGGCAGCATGCTGGCCACGTCGTCGGGGAAACCATTCTGGGTGGCCATGTTGTTCAACGTGCCGAACAGGCCGCCTTCGGGGCTGCAGCCGTTGTCGCCCAGTACGGCGATGATCAGGGTGTTGTCCGCATTCGGCAATGCGTTGACCGCGTCCAACAGCCGGCCCACATGCTCGTCCAGATGGGTCAGGAAGCCGGCGAAGCACTCCATCTGGCGCGCGAACAGGCGCTTCTCATCGGCGCTGTGCGTGTCCCAGGCCGGCAGCTCCGCCGGGCGCGGGGTCAGCTGCGCATCCGGCGGCACCGCGCCGATCTTCTTCTGGCTCTCGAACAGGTCTGCCCGATAGGCATCCCATCCCATGTCGAAGCGGCCCTTGAACGGCGTGATGTAGCGTTCCGGCACGTGGTGCGGGGCATGCATCGCGCCCGGTGCCCAGTACAGGAACCACGGGCGGTCCGGGGTGATCGACTGGCGGGTGTGCAGCCATTCAATCGCCTTGGTGGCCAGGTCGTCGGTGAGGTGGTAGCCCTGCTCGGGGGTCGTGTCCGGCTCCACCGGGGTGGTGTTGCGGAACAGTTGCGGGGTGAACTGGTTGGTTTCCCCGCCCATGAACCCGTAGAAAGTCTGGAACCCCTTGCCGGTGGGCCACCGGTCGAAGGGGCCCACCGGGCTGGTTTCCCAGTCGGGGGTGTTGTGCCACTTGCCGAACGCCGCGGTGGTGTAGCCGTTGTAGGCCAGCACCTGCGGGATGGCGGCGTTGTCATCGGACCACATGCTGTTGTAGCCGGGGAAGCCGGTGGAGCCTTCGGTAATGGAGCCGTTGCCGGTGCGGTGATGGTTGCGCCCCGACAGCAGCGCAGCCCGGGTGGGCGAGCACAGCGCGCAGTTATGGAAGTGGCTATAGCGCAACCCGGTCTTGGCAAGGGTGTCGATGTTGGGCGTGGGAATCAGGCCGCCAAACATCGACGTTCCCCCGTAGCCCAGGTCGTCGATCAGGATGACCAGCACGTCCGGCGCGCCGGACGGCGGTGACACCGGCTGTGGAAAATCGGCCGTGGCCTGTTTGTAGTTCTCGCTGATGCGGCCGCCGAATGCCGGCGGTGGCAAGGGCAGGTTCTGAACGTCGTCGTTCATCGCGATGTCCTGTGGTTGGGATCGACATGAAGGGGGCGGCATCAGTATCCCCAGCCGCTCGCCCCGCCTTCGTCCGCATAACTACTGGCGCTGCGCGGTAAATCTACTGACGCCACCCAAGCGCGGTATCCGGCAGAAACAGGGCAGCGCAGCGCCAGTACTTCTACCTACCCGCCCCACCGTTCTTCTTCGGATGCCATCCCAACGCGCCGCCGCGACACTGAACATTCCGTTGATCGAGGCGCGACCATGAGTCAGGAACTCCCCGGCAGCACCCTTCCGATTCCCGACCAGGCCTACCAGGGACCGCTCTCCTTCGATGCCAAGAAGCTGGGCGTGAAGCTGCCGCCGATTACCGCCAAGCGACCGCCCGACGGCGCGCCCAATGTCCTGCTGATCATGTTCGATGACGTCGGTTTCGGTGCCGCCAGCGCA
>NZ_QAIW01000451.1:0-2130 GCF_003061285.1 Stenotrophomonas sp. HMWF003
ACGATGACCTTGTCGCCCGGCTTCAAGCCATCCTCGACCAGCCACTTGCTGCCAACCGCGCGGCTGACATTGACCGGGCGCACTTCGACCTTGTTGTCCTTGCCGACCACCATGGCGGTGGTGTCGCCCTTGGGATCGCGGGCGATGCCCTGCATGGGCACGAGGAGGCCGTTTTCGCGCACGCCGCTGCCGACCTGGGCGCGCACGTACATGCCGGGCATCAGCACCTGGTCGGGGTTGTCGACCTTGACCCGCAGCGCGTAGCTGCCGGTGGTGGGGTCGACGCTGACTTCGGAGAACTCCAGGGTGCCCTTGTGGGCGAACTCAGTGCCGTCGTCGAGCAGGATGGTGACCGGCAGGGTCTGGTTGTCCTGCAGGCGGCCGCTGGCCAGTTCGCGGCGCATCTGCAGCAGTTCGCTGGCCGACTGGGTCAGGTCGACATAGATCGGGTCGAGCTGCTGCACGGTGGCGAGCGCGTCGGCCTGGCCGGCGCTGACCAGCGCGCCCTGGGTGACCGAGGACTTGCCGATGCGGCCCCTGATGGGGGCGGTGATGCGGGCGTAGCCCAGGGTGACGTTGGCGGCATCCAGGGCGGCCTTGGCGGCGCCGACATCGGCCTCGGCCTGCTTCTGGGCGGCCACTGCGTTTTCCAGGTCCTGCTTGCTGACCGCGTCGACCTTGGCCAGCTCGGTGATGCGCTTGGCGCTCAGGCGCGCGGCGTTGGCGGTGGCGTCGGCGCGGGCGAGCTGGGCGCGGGCGCTGTTGGCCTGGGCGCGGTAGCTGGCGTCATCGACCTGGTACAGGGGCTGGCCGGCAGTGACCAGGCCGCCTTCGGTGAACAGGCGCTTGGCGACGATGCCGCTGACCTGGGGGCGCACTTCGGCGACCAGGAAGGCGTTGGTGCGGCCGGGCAGTTCGCGGGTGAGGCTGACCTGTTCGCCCTTGAGGGTGGCAACGGTGACCTGGCCCGGGCCGCCCTGCGGCCCCTCCTGCTCACCGCCGCCACAGGCGGACACGGTCAAGGCGATCGCGAGGGACAGCGCGAGAAGACGGTACGGGGTTCGGGACATGGTGGGGGCTCACAGGAAACGAAAAAGGGTCGCCTGCAGCACTACCCCGCCTTTAAAAGCGACGAATGACAGCCAACAGGTCGGCAAATACGGCAAATCTGACGGTTTCGGCAAGGGCGCGGGTACGCGCGGTCCTCGCCGAGGTTCAGTGGGACGGAAATATACATACATGCATGTTTGTTTGTAAAGCGGTACAATTCAGGCCGGTTTCATCCAGCAACTGCACAGCGCAATGGCCAGAAAGACCAAAGAAGAGGCGCAGGCCACCCGCGCGGGGATCCTCGACGCGGCCCAGGCCTGTTTTCATGAATTCGGGGTGGCGGGGACCAGCCTGGCGATGATCGGTGCGCGCGCGGGGTATACGCGCGGGGCGGTGTACTGGCACTTCAAGAACAAGACGGAGGTGCTGACGGCGATGATCGACCGGGAGCGCATTCCGTTCATCGAGCGGTTGCGGCGGACGACGTCGTCCAGGCGGACGACGCCGGTGCTGGATCTGCGTTCGGCGTTGCTGGTGTCCTTCCAGGAGCTGGCCGACGATGAGCGGCTGCGCAACATGATGGAGATCATGCTGCGCAACGATCTGTCGGTGGAGAGTCAGGCGATGCAGGAGCTGCAGTTGGAGGCATCGCGGGAAGAGCTGGCCATTTTCGCGGCGGCGTTCCAGCGCGCGCGCGAGTTGGGGCAGTTGCGCGAGGGGGTGGACGTGGACACGGTGGCCCGGATCGTGAGCACGAGTCTGACGGGTGTGCTGTACAGCGCGATGCTGGAGCCGGAGCTGTTCGAGATCAAACGCGACGGCGCGCAGACACTGGACGCGATTCTGAGTGCGTTCGTGAAGCCGGGTGTGTTCACCCCGGGGGCGGCGCCGACGGCGTTGCCTACTGAGGATGAGGTTTGAGGCTTAAGGCGTAAGTCCGAAGCCGAAGCCGAAGCCAAGGCAGATTCCGCCTGTCCATGGCTGGGCGGGGCGGTGTGGATTCGCGGGACACGCCGTAAATCCATCCCTGGAGGCTCGTGGGCGCCATCCATGGCGCCCAACGGTCCCGCGAACCCACAC
>NZ_QAIW01000451.1:2140-2335 GCF_003061285.1 Stenotrophomonas sp. HMWF003
CCCTCGACAGTGGGCTGGTGGCCATGGGAAACGCAACAGCCAATGTGAGCGACTTGCTGGGACATCCAGTTACTTCTGCGGAATTTCGCCTCTTTTTCGAGGCAATGGATTTGCAGCACCTCTTTGGCCTGACGGAGCGTTGTGCTGTTGCTCTCTCTGTGCGAAACAGGAATGTGTCGAGGGTGGGGGCGTGGG
>NZ_QAIW01000451.1:2412-3513 GCF_003061285.1 Stenotrophomonas sp. HMWF003
CACATAACGCTTTTGATCCACCGCAATCGAATTAAAAAAAACGGCGACGCTTTCGCGCCGCCGCTTTCCTACCACCCGACTGGTGTGATGCGTTACAGGATGTAGCGGCTCAGGTCCGGGTCCTGTACCAGCTCGCCCAGGTGGGCGTCCACGTACGTCTTGTCGATGCTGATGGTCTCGCCGTCGCGGTCCGGGGCCTCGTAGCTGAGCGTGTCCAGCAGGCGCTCCAGCACCGTGTGCAGGCGGCGGGCGCCGATGTTTTCCTGGCGCTCGTTGACCTGGAACGCGATCTCCGCCAGACGGTCCACCGCGTCCTCGGTGAACTTCATCGACACGCCTTCGGTCTGCAGCAACGCCTCGTACTGCTTGGTCAGCGCCGCCTTCGGCTCGGTCAGGATGCGTACGAAATCGTTCTTGCTCAGCGCGCCCAGCTCCACCCGGATCGGGAAACGACCCTGCAGCTCCGGGATCAGATCGCTCGGCTTGGCCAGATGGAACGCACCGGAGGCAATGAACAGAATGTGGTCGGTCTTGATCGTGCCGTACTTGGTCGACACGTTCGAGCCTTCCACCAGCGGCAGCAGATCGCGCTGCACGCCCTCGCGCGACACATCGCCGCCGCCCACGTTGTCACCGCGCTTGGCCACCTTGTCGATCTCGTCGATGAACACGATCCCGTGCTGCTCGCAGGCCTCGATCGCCGCGCTGCGGATATCGTCTTCGTTGACCAGCTTGCCCGCCTCTTCCTCCACCAGCAGCGGCCGTGCCGCCTTGATGCTCAGCGTGCGCTTCTGCGCCTTCGCCCCGCCCATGCTCGAGAACATCTGGCGCAGCTGCTGGCCCATTTCCTCCATGCCCGGCGGGGTCATGATGTCCATGCTCACGTTGGCCGACACTTCCAGCTCGATCTCGCGCTCGTCCAGCTCGCCGTTGCGCAGCATGCGCCGGAACTTGATGCGGGTCTCGTTGTCCTGCGCCGACGGCTCGTTGCGCGCGGCCTCGGCATCGAACCCGATGCCTGCGCTGCGGCGCGGCAGCAGCGCGTCAAGGATGCGGTCTTCGGCGCGCTCTTCAGCCTGCGTGCGCACGCGCACCTTGGCC
>NZ_QAIW01000451.1:3523-3902 GCF_003061285.1 Stenotrophomonas sp. HMWF003
CGGTACAGCTTCACCGCCGTGTCGGCCAGGTCGCGGATGATCTGCTCCACGTCCTTGCCCACGTAGCCCACTTCGGTGAAGCGGGTGGCTTCCACCTTGACGAACGGCGCGTTGGCCAGCGTGGCCAGGCGACGCGCGATCTCGGTCTTGCCGACGCCGGTGGGACCGATCATCAGGATGTTCTTGGGCATCACTTCATTGCGCAGCTCGGCCGGCAGCTGCATGCGGCGCCAGCGGTTGCGCAGCGCAATGGCCACCGCGCGCTTGGCGTCGTGCTGGCCCACGATGTGCCGGTCCAGTTCCTGCACGATCTCGCGCGGGGTCATGGTGGCGGAAGAGACTTCGATCTTGTGCGGCATGGGTGTGCTCACATGGAAAA
>NZ_QAIW01000452.1:0-755 GCF_003061285.1 Stenotrophomonas sp. HMWF003
GCACTAGGTACACCACCAGCAAGGCCATGGCGAAGGTCAGCAGCACGGCGCTGCCGGCGTTCTGGTACTCGCGCGATTCGCCCTTCCAGTCCAGCTGCGCGTGCTGCGGCAGCTCCTCGCGGGCGGTCTGCTGGGCCCACGCGATCGCCTCGCCCAGCGGGTAGCCCGGGGCCAGCCCGGCGGTGATGGTGATCGAGCGCAGCCGGTTGAAGCGGTTGAGGTTGCCCGCTTCGGCCACTTCGCTGAGCGTGACCAGGTTGGACAGCGGCACCAGTTCGCCGCTGCTGGCGCGCACGCGGATGGCGGCCAGGTCGGCCGGGGTGGCGCGACCGTCGCGGCCGGCCTGGACCAGCACGTCGTATTCCTCGCCGTTGTCGACGAAGGTGGTGACCCGGCGCGAGCCCATCATGGTTTCCAGCGCGCTGCCGATCGCGGTGACCGACACGCCCAGGTCGGCGGCGCGCTGGCGGTCGATGTTGACCCGCATCTGCGGCCGGGTTTCCTTGTAGTCCGAATCCGGGCCGACCAGGCCCGGGTTGTCGGCCATGCGCGCCAGCATGCGATCACGCCACTGCGCGATTTCCGCGTACTCCGGCCCGCCCAGCACGATCTGGAACGGCTGGCCCTGGCTGCGTACCAGCCCGCCCCCGACCTGGGTGCGCACCCGCACGCCGCGGATGCCGTCCAGGTGCTTCTGGAGGTCGGCGGCCACGTCTGGGGTGGCGGCCTGGCGCTCGCGCCACGGCTGCAGGAAC
>NZ_QAIW01000452.1:784-2617 GCF_003061285.1 Stenotrophomonas sp. HMWF003
GCTGATGCGGCCGGTATGCATTTCTTCGCTGGCACCGAAGCCGCCGGGTACGCGCGGGTTGGCGCGCACGATCGGCTTGTCGTCGCCGACGAACCCGGCCACCACCTTTTCCACTTCCTGCACCTGGCCCACGGTGTAGTCGTAGCCGGCGCCTTCGGGGCCATCGATCATGATCTGGAACGAACCGCGGTCTTCGGCCGGCGCCAGTTCGGACGGCAGCACCTTGAGCAGCAGCGCGCTGGCCAGCAGCGACAGCAGCATCACGACCACGTAGATCCAGGTGCGCCCGACGTGCGCGTCGAGCACCCGCCCATAGGCCGCCGAGACGCGGTCCAGGTTGCGGTTGATCACCCCGTGCAGGCCCTTGGGCGGCTGGCCGCTGTGCGGCTTGAGCAGCTTGGAGGCCATCATCGGGGTCAGCGTGAGCGACACAAACGCCGACAATGCCACCGCAGCCGCAAGCGCCACGGCCAGCTCGCGGAACAGGCGGCCGGTATTGCCTTCCAGGAAGCCCACCGGCAGGAACACCGCCACCAGCACGGCGGTGGTGGCGATCACCGCGAAGGCCACCTGCGCGGTGCCGCGCTTGGAGGCCACCAGCGGCGGTTCGCCCAGGTCGATGCGGCGTTGCACGTTCTCCACCACCACGATGGCGTCATCGACCACCAGGCCGATACACAACACCAGCGCCAGCAGGGTCAGCAGGTTGATGGAGAACCCAAACGCGTACAGCGCGATGAACGCCGCCACCAGACACACCGGCACGGTGACGGCGGGGATCAGCGCGGCGCGGAAACTGCCGAGGAACAGCCAGATCACCGCCAGCACCAGCAGCATGGCTTCCACCAGCGTGGCGTAGACGCGGTCCACGGCCGCTTCGATGAAGGTGGTGTTGTCGAAGGCGACGAAGATGTGGGTGCCTTCGGGCAGGGTCTGCCCGACCCGCTCGGCTTCGGCGCGTGCGGTGCGGGCCACGTCCAGCGAGTTGGCGGTGGAGGTCTTGACGATGCCCAGGCCGATGCCCGGCTCGCCATTGCTGCGGTAATACGCGCGTCGCTCGGAGGAGGCCAGTTCGATTTTGGCCACGTCGCCCATGCGCACCACGTAGCCGTCGGCCCCCTTGCCGAGCGGAATGGTGGCGAAGTCTTCCGGCTTCACGTAGTTGCGCTCCACGCGCAGGGTGAAGTCGCGGTCGGCCGATTCGATGCGGCCGGCCGGTAGCTCGACGTTCTCGTTGCGCAGCGCGGTTTCCACATCGCCCACGGTCAGGCCACGCGCGGCCAGCTGGTCGCGGTCGAGCCAGATGCGCATGGCATAGCGCTGGCGCCCGCCGATGCGGACCTGGGCCACGCCGTCCAGGCTGGAGAAACGGTCGACCACGTAACGGTCGGCGTAGTCGCTCAGCTCCAGCGTGTCCATGCTGGAGGAGGTCATGTTGAACCAGATGATCGGGTCGGCGTCGCTCTCGACCTTGGCGATTTCCGGCGGCCGCGCCTCTTCGGGCATGCGGTCGGCAACACGGCTGACCGCATCGCGCACGTCGTTGGCCGCTGCTTCGATATCGCGGTTGGAGGTGAATTCGATGCTGACCTGGGCGCGGCCGTTGGAGCTGCGCGCGTTGATGGTGTCGATGCCTTCGATGCCGGCCAGGGCGTCTTCAAGGACCTGGGTGATGCGGCTCTCGATCACTGCGGCCGAGGCGCCGGTGTAATCCACCGACACCGAGACGATCGGCGGGTCGATCGCGGGCAGCTCGCGCAGGGTCAGGCGGGTGAACGACATGACGCCCAGCACGACCAGCAGCAGGCTCATCACCACCGCGAAGACCGGGCG
>NZ_QAIW01000452.1:2655-6162 GCF_003061285.1 Stenotrophomonas sp. HMWF003
GATGTCCAGCAGCATGCCCGGGCGCAGGGCGTGGTCGGCATTGATGAAGTCGGCGCGCACGGTGACCGCGCGGGTGCCCGGGTCGACGCGGGTGTCAATGGTGGCCACCACGCCCTCGAAGCTGCGGCCGGGATAGGCGACGCTGGTGGCGGTGACCTTGTCGCCGTTACCGAGGCTGGCCAGTTCGGCTTCGGGCACCTGGAAATCGACGTGCATGCGCTCGATGTCGTCCAGGGTGGCGATGCTGGTGCTGGGGGTGACCAGCGAGCCGGCACTGACCTGGCGGATGCCGAGCACGCCGGCGAACGGCGCGCGCACGCGGCGGTCGCCGATGTCCGACTGCATTTCGCGCACGCGCGCCTCGGCGGCATCGCGGATGGCGCGCTGGGTGTCCAGGGTGGCGCTGGCCACCAGCTGCTGGGCCGCCAGTTCGCGCTGCCGCTTGTAGAGCTGGTCGGCCTCGGCAAAGGTGGCCTGGGCCTGCAGCAGGGCGGCTTCCTGGGCCTGCCCGCGCAGGGTGACCAACGGAGTGCCGGCGCTGACCTGCTGGCCGCTGTCGAAGTGGACGGTCTCGATGATCTCGCTGACCTTGGCGGTAATGGTCACCGACTCACGGGCCTTGGCGGTGCCCAGGGCCTGCAGGGTGTCGTTCCATGCGGAGGTCTGCACCACCTGGGTGGTGACCGGTACGGCGTCTGCCGGCCGGCGCGCGGTGTCGTCCTTGCTGCTGCACCCGGCCAGCAGGGCCAGGGTGAGGCCAGCGGCGATGCGCGCGGTGATGCGTCCCAACATTTGGAAAAATCCCGTTAAACCCACGACCGCCGAGTGTACGGGTCGGGGCTGGCCGGGCATATGTGCCAAGCGTTTACCGGCGCCCGGTGGCAGCCGAAATGCCTTTCGTGCTGGCCCGTGCGGCTGTGTAACGGCGTGTATCGGCGCGTGTCGGATGACGTCAACGGCCGGGCGCATCGCCTCCAGCCGGGCAGAGCCCGGCTCTACGTGGCTGCGGTTCCTGGGTGACGCCTCCAGCCGGGCAGAGCCCGGCTCTACGCGGCTGCGGTTCCGGGCCCGGCGCCCCGTCCTCAGTATCGGTAATTCACCTTCATCCACGCCGTCCTGCCCGGTTCGTTGATCCGTACCGGGTCGGCCGGGAAGCCGAAATCGGCGCTGCCGGCCAGGTTCAGGTGCTCGCTGTAGGCGCGGTCGAACACGTTGTCGATGCCGGCACTGAGCAGCAATGCGTCGTTGATGCGGTAGCTGGCATTGAGCGCCAGGGTCGCAAAGCCGGCACTCGGGCCCAGGTCGCGGGCCACCACGTTGCCCTGGCCATCGGCGACGCGATGCTGGTGGGCCACCGCGCGGGCCAGCGCGCCCACGCTCCAGCGGTCGGCTTCCCAGGTGGCGCTCACGCGCGCTTCCAGCGGCGGCATCTGCGGCAGCGGCGTGCCATCGCTGCGGTTTTCGCCCCAGGCATAGGCCAGGCTTCCGCCCAGTTTCCAGTGCGCACCGAGCAGGATGTCGGCGCCGGCCTCGGCACCGGCGATGCGGGCATCCACGTTGGTGGCCTGGGTCATGCTGCCCATCATGCCGCCGTCGAAATAGGTGAACAGGATGTAGTCCTGCAGACGGCCGGCATACGCCGACACCCACGCGTTGAGGCGCGTGCTGCGGTACTGCAGGCCAAGGTCGAGCTGCGTGGTTTTCTCCGGCTGGAGGGCGGCGAACGCGTTGACCGCGCCCATCGGCCCCATGTCGGGCGAGAACAGCTCCCAGTAGTCGGGCATGCGCTCGCTGTGGCCCACACCGGCGTACCAGGTCAGCGACGGGGCCAGATCGCGTTCGATGCGCAGGAAGCCGCTCCCGAGGTACTCGCGGCGCTGCTGGCCGGCGGTGGGATCGGGCATGGCCATCATGCCCGCGGTGCGGCGTTCGTCGGTGACCTCGGCACGGTCGATGCGCAGGCCGCCCACCCAGCGCTGCGCGGTGCCTTCGCCGAGGGTGAGTTCGCTGAACGCGCCCAGGGTCTCGAAGCGCGCGTCGGTGGTCCACGGCTGCTGCCGATAGGTGTTGCGGCCCATGCCGCTGCGGCTGCGATGACGGCTGTCCTGTGCATCCACGCCGGCCACGATCGCCACGTCCTGCCAACGCCATTCCGAAGCGATGCGGCCGCCGGTGGTGCGACGGTCCACGTTGGCTGCCATCGGCATCGGCATGCTGCTGTCCGGGTTGGGCGTGCGCAGCGTGTAGTTGTCCATCACGTGGTCGGCGTCGTTGTAGTACACGTTGGCCAACAGCTTGTCCCAGGCACCGGGCAGGTTGTCCTTCTCGAAACGGGCGGCATAGCTGGTGCGCTTGAACGCAGCGCCATCCATGCCGCGCCCGGCATAGCGCGCGATGGCGTCGCCGGTGCCGGCCGACAGCTCCAGCACGGTGTCGGCATCGGGGGTCCAGCCGACGGCAACGTCGCTGTTCCACTTGCGCCACCTGGAGGGCACGACGTCGCCGTTGCCGTCCTTGTAATCGTCCGCTTCGGAGCGGTTGCCGTTGACCCGTACGTAGCCCTGCGACGCACCGGCGGTGAGGTCGAGCACCTGGTCGTTGCGGTTGCGCGAGCCGACCAGCGCGCTGGCGTTGATGTCCACGCCCGGTGCGTCGAAGCGCGGCGTGTCGCGCTCGAAGCGCACCGTGCCGGCCGACGCCCCGGCGCCCCAGCGCACGCTCTGCGGCCCCTTGATGATGGTCAGCCGGTCGAAGGTTTCCGGCGCGATGTAGGACAGCGGGTTGTCCATGCGCGAGGGGCACGCGCCGATCAGGTTGCCCTCGTTGCTGACGATGTTCAGGCGTGACCCGAACATGCCGCGCAGCACCGGATCGCCGTTGGTGCCGCCGTTGCGGATCGCCGAAAAGCCCGGCACGGTCTTGAGGTAGTCGGCGCCATCGCTGGCGGGCACCGGTTGGCGTGGCAGGCGGGGGTCGGTGACCCAGTGCAGCGGCGATGACGGGGCGGTGGCGGTCACCACCAGCGTGTCCAGGGTCTGCGCGGGCTCACGCTCGGCGGCGTGCAGCGGCAGCATGGCCAGGGCGAGCGACAGGGAAACAGACAGGCGCGTCATTGCGCCCGCGCTGCGGGAAATGGGATGCATGTGGAACTCCAGAAAACGCACAGGCGCGCGCCGCCATCACGGCGTCACGCAGCAGGAAAGGACATGGGCGGTGTCAGGCGTTCAACGGCGGGCCGCGTGCGGCGTGCGCGGGCCAGCGCAGGCTGCGCGGCGTGGCGACGGCGCGCAGCACCGTCGGGGCGATCACCGGCAGCGCCGGCAGGAGCAGGATCAGAACCGCCAGCCACGGCATCAGCCGCGAGGCCATCATGCAGTACTCGCACGCCTCGCCATGGCCGGCGTGTTCGTCCAGCGGTGGCGTGTGCGGGGTCGGTGACGCAGCGGCGGCGTGCGTGGCCATGCTGGGCATCGGCATGTCCTGCATCGACATCGCGTGGTGCTGGTG
>NZ_QAIW01000452.1:6172-7148 GCF_003061285.1 Stenotrophomonas sp. HMWF003
CCGGCATGGCATGGGCCATGCCCGAGGGCATCAGCATCCGCGGCGCATCGGCCTGTGCCTGTTGCCAGCGGCTGACCAGCGGCGCCAGCGCCATCAGCAACGTCGCTACGAAGGCGAGCTGCAGCAGGACGGCATACGGGCGGCGGCGACGGTTCACCGCGTCATGGTAGCGCCCGACCGTGGGTCGGGCGGCCCGGCGCCCTGCGACCAACCGTCGCAGCGGCCTTTGCAACGCCCCGGCCGATGCCCTCACCCCCTCTGGAGGAACGTCCCCTTCTGTTTGAAGGGCGCGCACCAAAGGCGCGGGGTCGTGCACGCATGCGCGGCCATCCCCGTCGCTTCTCAGACGGTGATGGTCTGCGTCAGCGATTCCCAGGTGGGCGGCAGCGGCCAGTTGGCCTCCTGGTTGCCGTCGATGACCCGGCGCAGGTCGCGGGTGTCGATCTGCGGGGCCAGCACGTGCACCAGCTCCAGCGCGTAGTCGCGCAGCACCCGGTCACGCGGCAGCACCGCCCACGCGATGCACTCGTCGATCGGTGCCGGGGCCGGCCACGCGCGCAGGTCTTCGTCGCTGGCGTTGACCGCCATCTCCGCCAGCAAGCCAACGCCCAGGCCGGTGCGCACGTAGGTCTTGATCAGGTCCGCGTCCAGCGCCGTCAGCGCGATGTCGGGGGTCAACCCGGCGCTGGCGAAGGCACGTTGCAGCGAGGAGCTGCCGCGGGTGGAGGATTCATAGCTGATCAACGGCTGGGTGGACAGCGCCTGCAGGTCCGGCGCCGCACCGGGACGGTCCAGCACATGCCCACGCGGCACCAGCACCAGCCGCCGCCAGCGGTACAGCGGAATGGCGATTCCGGCGCTGGGCTCGGCGCCCGCGGTGGAAATGATGGCAATGTCCGCATCGCCCTGGCTGAGCAGGTCCAGCGCATCGCTTTCGGCGGCCTGCTGCAGGTGCACGCTGACCTGCGGGTAGGCC
>NZ_QAIW01000452.1:7158-16034 GCF_003061285.1 Stenotrophomonas sp. HMWF003
TGGTTGGCCGCGTAGGTGCGGATATTGTTGGCCTCGCCCAGCACGGCGCGTGCGCGGCCAATCACTTCCACGCCGGCCGGCGTGACCGCTTCCAGGCTGCGCCCCTTGCGCACGAACAACAGGAAGCCCAGCTCGTCTTCCAGCTGCTTGAGCTGCTTGGACAGGCCAGGCTGGGTGGCATGCACCCGCGACGCGGCGAGCGTGATGTTGAGCTCGGCGTCGGCGATGGCCACCAGATAACGGAGTTGGGTCAGCGTCATGGGCGTGTGGCACGGCAGGCGAAGGGAGGGCAATCCGACTGTAGGGCAATTGCCGTCACCAGCTTATAACCAAATGTTGTTTAAGAAGGGTATCAGGTCATTTCCCGGGGGCATATGCCGGGGCTACGGTCTGCCGGAGCATCCCCGCCCTGCCCTCCCCCTGCCGCGCCGGGCGCGGTGAACGGACTTCCCTGGAGCATTCCCATGGCCCTGTACAACTCGATCCTGGACACCATCGGCAACACCCCGGTGGTCCGCCTGAACCGCATCGCCCCCGACCACGTCACCGTCTACGCCAAGGTCGAGTCGTTCAACCCCGGCGGCTCGGTGAAGGACCGGCTGGCGCTGGCGATCATCCTGGACGCCGAAGCGCGCGGCGTGCTCAAGCCCGGCGACACCATCGTCGAGGCGACCTCGGGCAACACCGGCGTGGCGCTGGCGATGGTGGCGGCCGCCCGCGGCTACAAGTTCGTGGCCACCATGGTGGAAACCTTCTCCATCGAGCGCCGCAAGCTGATGCGCGCCTACGGGGCCAAGGTGATCCTGACCCCGGCGGCCGAGCGCGGCTCGGGCATGGTGCGCCGGGCCAAGGAGCTGGCCGACGAGCACGGCTGGTTCCTGGCCAGCCAGTTCGCCAATCCGGCGAACCCGGCCTACCACCGCAATACCACCGCGCCGGAGATCCTGCGCGACTTCGCCGGCAGGCGCCTGGACTACTTCGTGACCGGCTGGGGTACCGGCGGCACCCTGACCGGCGTGGGCGAGGTGCTGAAGGTGGCCCGCCCGGACACCCGCATCATCGCCACCGAACCGACCGGCGCGGCACTGCTCAAGGGCGAGGAATGGAAGCCGCACAAGATCCAGGGCTGGACCCCGGACTTCGTGCCGGAGGTGCTCAACCGCGGCGTCTACGATGAACTGCTGAGCATCGACGACGCCCGCGCGATTGAAACGTCGCGCCGGCTGGCTGCCGAGGAAGGCATCTTCGTGGGCATCTCGGCCGGGGCCACGGTGGCCAGCGCGCTGGACATCGCCGACCGGGCCGAGAAGGGCAGCGTGATCCTGGCGATGCTGCCCGACACCGGCGAGCGCTACTTCTCCACCCCCCTGTTTGCCGACATCAACGAAGGCTCCGACGACGACTGGCTGGCCGGTCTGCCCTGAGCCCCGCGTTGGTCTGATGAACCCCGAGACGCCCACCGCCCGGTGGGCGTCTTCGCATTCAGCTATCGCCTTTGCCTTCATCTACGGTGAAGCCAATGGGCCGCATCGTGTGAACTGCAGGGCGGCGCACGCCGGGTCGCGCCGCCTGAGACGATGATGACGCAGCCTAGATCCCCCGCGCGGTAACGTGCGAGACAGCAGTCACCCGTTGCATGGACCCGGTATCAGTATCAAGGAGCGGCACGCATGAAGATCGAAGTGTGGCAGGGCGACATCACGACCCTGGCGGTGGATGCGATCGTCAATGCGGCCAACGAATCCCTGCTTGGCGGCGGCGGCGTGGACGGCGCGATCCATCGCGCGGCCGGCCCGGCGCTGCTGGCCGAATGCCAGGCCCTGCCCGAGATCCGCCCGGGCATGCGTTGCCCCACCGGCGAGGTGCGCGCCACGGCGGCCTACAACCTCCCGGCCCGCCATGTGATCCATACGGTGGGCCCGGTGTGGCAGGACGGCCAGCGCGACGAACCGGCCCTGCTGGCCAACTGCTACTGGAAGTCACTGCAGCTGGCCGAAACGCTGGGTCTGCAGTCGATTGCGTTCCCGGCCATCAGTTGCGGGGTATTCGGCTACCCGATCCACCAGGCGGCACAGGTGGCCGTGACCGAAACCCTGGCGTGGCAGCGCAGCCATGCACAGCCCAAGCGGATCGTACTGGTGGCCTTCAACACGGCCACCGCGAAAGCCTACCTGCAGGCACTGGCATCGGCAGGACAGGCCGCCGACGAGCCTCGCCCGCTGGTGATGCCACCGCTGGGCGATGCAGGATTGGCCGCGTCGCATTGATCGCACGCGCTTGGTGCAGGAAAAACGCCGGCATCGCCGGCGTTTTCCACATCGCCTTGATCAAGGGCAGACCTGGGTGATCTGGGCGGTGCAGTTCAGCCCACCGCCTGAGGCGGGATACTGACCGCCACACGACAGCGCGACCGTGCCCGGCCCGGAGGAGGTGATCGTCTGGCCCGCCGTCATCGACGCATTCGCGCCCGGCGCCTGGATACCGCAGGTTGTGCCACCGGTCCCACCCGTGGCGGACACGCACTGGATGGTGGCATTGGCCTTGACGGCCGCCAGCCCGCGATACGAGCTGCCGCCGCTGGCCGATCCGGAAATCGTCTGCGATGCCGTGCACACCGTATCGTCGATCTGCGCGGTGCAGCTCAGGCCGCCGTTGGCGGGGTAGCTGCCGTTGCAGTTGAGGACCACGTTGCCGGCGCCCGTGGTGCCGATCGACTTCCCTACTTCCACCACGCCGTTCCAGCCCGGGGCCTGCAGGCTGCAGCGCGGGATGGTGCCCGCCGTTGCCCCGGACGCCTGGGTACAGGTGACGCGGGACGCCGAGGTGGCCGTGGCGCTGCCCGGGGTGGAGCCACCGTTGCGGGTGCTGGCGGTGATGGTCTGGGTGGCCGCGAATGCGACGCCTGCAAGCAGACCCCCTGCAACGAGTACGGCCACTACACCGGGAAACAGTTGACGCTTCATCATCACTCCTACTCCTGTTGGGAAGAACGTTCCATTCCGATGAAACATGGCACAGCCGCAACGCCGGATGGCAGCAGACGCATCGCGCGCCCCTCCGCACACGCTCCCCGGCCATCGTAGACCGCGTATGTAGATGCTTGAACCGATAGGCCACATGCATCTCAATCCAGCCTACTGCGCATGCCGCGAATCGAAACGTGAACTGTGTTCTATTTCCACCTGCGTACCGCCGATAGTGTCTGCGCTGTACCACGCGGTTGTGGCGCAGGGGTTCGGCAGCCAATACGGAGAAGGGGATGCGCAAGGGAAGCACGCGGTGGGGAATCGGCCTGGCGGTGGTCGTGCTGGTGGCCGGTGCCTGGTACGTCCTGCAGCCACCGTCCGTGGCCAACCTGCTCGGCGTGGGCGCGGCAGCGTCAGCCACGTCGGGGACGCGCGCACCGCAGCTGCCCCACACCAGGCATGACGCAGATGCGCCCGCCGCGCAGCAGGCGTCTCCGTCGATGGCCCATGCGTCCAGCGCAACGCCCTACCTCGCTTTCGAATCGGCGATGCTGCAGGGCTCGGCACTCTCCTTCGACCAGGCCATGCTCGCGCTGCAGGGCGACGCGTTCGATCATTACCTGTCGCTGATCGCCCAGCAGTCCATGCGCGTCCCGGAAGCGGCGGAATTGACCGACGCGTATTCCCGGACATTGCAGGCCGCACTGAAGGACACCCCGGGGCTGTCGATGCAGAATTTTGCCTGCGGGCTGAGCCTGTGTGCGGGCACGATCTCCACGGACAGCCGCACTGATGCGGCGCAGGTGGAGCAGTGGCGACAGTCGCTGTCGCTGGGCGGCAATACGCCCGCCTATTCGATGATCGATGTGACGGTGGACGGCAAGGACGGCCGCGTCGAGCACCGTTTCATCTTCTCTTCCGATGCCAGCATCAACGGCATCCACGGGCCGTCATTGCCGTAAGGCGGCGGGGGCCTGCCTTGACCGGCGTTTTCAGCGCGCCGTTATGTCTGCGCTGTACACCCACTGCTGGAACAACGGCTGCAGCGAGCGCCCGGCGGCCTTTTCCATCGCGTGCTGGAAGTCGAGGGTGGTCACCGAACGCCCATCGTTGGCCACGGTGTAATCGCGCAGGCCACGCCAGAACGCGTCCTCCCCCAGTTCACCGCGCAGCAGGTGCAGTACATACGCGCCCTTGCGATAGACCACTGCGCGGTCGTCGGCGGTGGGCGCATCCCAGGAGGCATAGACCAGCGCATGGTCGGCACCTTTGGCGCGCAGCGCGTCCAGCCGCGTGCGCCAGCCCTGCACCTGCGCCTGGTAGGCCGCCTCGCCCTGCGCATGCTGCAGGTACGCGGCGGTCATGAAGTTGGCCATGCCTTCGTTGAGCCAGAAGTGTTGCCAGCTGGCGCAGGTCACCCGGTTGCCCCACCACTGGTGGGCGGCCTCGTGCGCCATCAGTGCGGTGTCGTCCGGATCGTCCAGCACGCCCTGCCCGTAGGCCTCGGACATCAGCGACAGCCCGGCCATTTCCTGGCCGATGGTACGTTTCACCAGTGCTTGCTGGTAACTCTCACCGCGGTAGGACAGCCCGGCGCGCGCAGCGAAGAAGTCGAGCATGTCGCCGGTGCGGGCAAACAGCGTCTGCAGTTGTGCCGGCGTTCGATCCACCGACAGGAAGCGCAGCGCGATGGGCCCGTGCTGCTGCGCCGCCTGCTGGTAACGGCCGGCGGCAAAGCCGTACACATAGCCGGGCATCGGCGTGTCCAGCTGCCACCGGTGTTCGATGCGACCGTCGGCCAGCACGCGCGTGGGCAACGCGCGCCCGGTGCCGGTGGCCAGCAGGCCGGGGGGCAAGGTCACCGACAACGCCAGCAGGGCCCGTTCATCGGGCGCATCCACCGAGGGCATCCACTGGCTGGTGGAAAACACGGTGTAGACCTCGTCGCGCTCGGGCGCGAATTCCAGGCCGAACGGTGGCGCGCCCGCATAGACGATCCGCACGCTGCCGGTATCGCCTGCCCGCAGCGGCGCGGCCAGGGTGATGTGCACGCGGCTGTCGCCCTGTTCGAACGACAGCGCGCGGCCGTCCTGCTGCACCGACGCAATGGTCAGCGCGCCACTGTCCAGGGTCACGGCGTGCAGCTGCTGCTCGGCCCGGAAGTGCATCACCAGCGTGCCGTCAACGCGCTTGCCGGGGATGTCGGGCACCAGCGCCACGCGGTAGTCCAGCACATCGAAGCCGCGGGCAGGCGCGGCGTGGCCGAGCGCGGCGCAGAGCAGCAGTGGAAGGGCCGACAAGCAGGTCCATTTGCGCACGATCATCGATCGTCATCCGGGAAAGATGGATCGCATCGTGCCAGAAAAAATGGTGTGGGCGGTGCGTTGCAGTGCGGCCGACGGTTCGATCACGCGTGGCGTGCAGCCACCCATGGGGTGGCTCTACCGGCAAAAAAAATGCCGGCACAGGGCCGGCATTTTTTCAGGTGCGGTCAGGCTGGTATCAGCCGTTCCACTTGCCCAGTGCCGCCTGGCCATTTTCCTTGGCGCGGTCGTACACGGTCTGCTGTGCCTTGGCGATGTTGGCCTTGGTGTCCTTGGCCCACAGCTTCAGCGCGGCCTGCTGCATGGCGCGGCCGTAGGAGAAGCTCAGCGGCCACGGCAGGTTGCCCATCTGGTTCATGGCATCCAGGTGCGCGGTGGACTGCTCGTCGGTCTGGCCGCCGGACAGGAACACCACGCCCGGCAGGATCGCCGGCACGGTGCTCTTGAGGCACATCACGGTCGACTCGGCCACTTCCTCGACGTCGGCCTGCTCTTCGCAGCCCTTGCCGGAGATGACCATCGAGGCCTTCAGGATGGTGCCTTCCAGCAGCACGTTCTGCTGGTACAGCGCGTCGAACAGCGAACGCAGGGTGGCTTCGGTGACTTCGTAGCAGGTCTCGATGTCGTGGTCGCCGTCCATGATCACTTCCGGCTCGACCATCGGCACCAGGCCGCATTCCTGGCACAGCGCCGCATAACGGGCCAGCGCGTGGGCGTTGGACTCGATGCAGGTGCCCGACGGGATGCTTTCGCCGATGTTGATCACCGCGCGCCACTTGGCAAAGCGCGCACCCAGCTTGTAGTACTCCTGCAGGCGCTCGCGCAGGCCGTCCAGGCCTTCGGTCACCAGCTCACCGGGGCAGCCGGCCAGCGCGTGGGCGCCCTTGTCGACCTTGATGCCCGGGATGATGCCGTGGTCGGCCATGTACTTGGCAAACGGTACGCCGTCCTTGGTGGACTGGCGGATGGTTTCGTCGTACAGGATCGCGCCGGAGATATGCTCGTTCAGCTTCGGCGTGGTCAGCAGCATTTCGCGGTAGGCGCGACGGTTCTCTTCGGTGTTTTCCAGGCCGACGCTGGCGAAGCGCTTGCCGATGGTGCCGGTGGATTCGTCGATCGCGATGATGCCCTTGCCCGGGGCGACCATGGCCTGGGCGGTTTCGGCCAGCTGTTCGATGCTCATGTATTTCCTGTGGCGGGTGCGGGAAAACCGCAATTATAGCCCCCGCCTCCTGTGAACTGACCGTCCACAGAATCTGGAAACGCTTTCAGGTGCCGAACGCAGGACGGCGCGACGTTTCCGCCGCGCCGCCGTGTGCTGCACTGCCGGGTTTTTGCCCGGCGCGGCCCTTACAGGTCGCCCAGACCGCTGGCGCGCCCGTCTTCACCCACTTCCAGCAGGCGCAGGGTGTTGGTGGCGCCATGGGTTTCCATGTGCTCGCCGCTGGTGAACACCACGCGGTCACCGGCCTGCAGCTGGTTGGCTTCCACCAGCAGGCGGATGCTGCCGCGTGCGGCTTCGCGCGGGGTGAAGCCGCGGCTGTCGAAGTTGATCGGGAACACGTCGCGCATCAGCGCCATCTGGCGACGGGCGCCGTCGTGGCGGGTCACCGCGAACACCGGGGCCGAGGCACGGAAACGCGACAGGTAGCGCGCGGTGCCACCGGATTCGGTCATCGCCACGATCGCGCGCACGCCCACGTGCTGGGACAGGAACATGGTGGCCATGGCAATGGCCTGGTCGGCACGTTCCAGATTGCGCGGCGAGGCGCCGAAGTCGGTTTCGGTCTGGAACTGCCGTTCGGCGCCCAGGCAGATGCGCGCCATCGCTTCGACCGCCTTGACCGGGTACATGCCCGCGGCCGTTTCGGCCGACAGCATCACCGCATCGGTGCCGTCGATGACCGAGTTGGCCACGTCCAGCACTTCGGCGCGGGTCGGGATCGGGCTTTCGACCATCGACTGCAGCATCTGCGTGGCGGTGATCACCACCTTGTTCTGGGCCAGCGAGGCCTTGATGATCTTCTTCTGCAGGCCCGGCAGTTCGGCGTCGCCGATTTCCACGCCCAGGTCGCCACGGGCGACCATCACCACATCACTGGCGTCGACGATTTCTTCCAGGTTCTCGATGGCTTCGGTGCGCTCGATCTTGGACACCAGCGCGGCGTAGCAGCCATGCGATTCGGCAATGGCGCGTGCATCGTTCATGTCCTGCGCGTTGCGGCAGAACGAGACGGCGATGAAGTCCACGCCGATCTTGGCCACGATGCCGATCAGTTCCTTGTCGCGCTCGGTCAGCGCGCCCAGCGACAGGCCACCGCCCTGCTTGTTCAGGCCCTTGCGGTCGGACAGCACGCCGTCGTTGAGCACGGTGTTGATGATGCGCTCGCCCTGCACTTCCAGGACCTGCAGCTGCATCAGGCCGTCGTCGAGCAGCAGCACGTCACCGGCCACCACGTCCTGCGGCAGGCCGAGGTAGCTCACGCCCACCTGGGTGGTGTCGCCCGGGGGCGGGTTGGCCGCGGCGACCAGGTCGAAGCGGTCGCCCGCCTTGAGGTGAATCTTGCCCTCGGCGAAGCGCTCGATGCGGATCTTCGGGCCCGGCAGGTCGGCCAGGATGCCCACTTCCACGCCCACGCGCTGCGCGGCGGCGCGCACGTCGGCGGCACGCTTGGCCTGGCCGGACGGGTCACCGTGGCTGAAGTTGAGGCGGACCACGTTCACGCCGGCGCGGAAGAGATCCTCCAGCACGCCCGGCGGGTCGGTGGCCGGTCCGAGGGTGGCAAGGATCTTGGTGCGGCGCTGACGCTCAATCATGGTAAATGGGCTCCCGGGAAAGGATCGAAATTAGCACACCCTTCACGTCCCATGAATACGTTTACAGCCTTGGGGCAGCTGGCTCTTGCTGTTGTCCTGCAGACACCGGCGGACCGCCGGGCGGACATCGGTTGGCGTCCAAATGCCGACAAGGCCCGACCCGGTTGGCTTTGCGCGCGACATGCGGCGGCGTACGGGACGCCGCCGCGTGCCTCAGGCGAGCAGCGTGAGCAGGTCGTCCGGCGTGTTTGCCAGGTGCTGCGCACCGGCCAATTGCAGTTCGTCGGCGCCGCCAAAACCCCACAACACGCCGATATTGCGCATGGCGTGATGACGCGCGCCGGCAATATCCATGCGCCGGTCGCCAATCATCCAGCACTGGTCCGGGGTCAGCGACAGGCGCTGCAGGGCTTCGGCGACCAGCTGCGGTTTCTCGCTGCGGCTGCCGTCGATAGTGGCGCCGATGACGTCCTCGAAGCAGCTGCCAAACGGCAGGTGGTCGATGATGCGGCGCGCGTGCGGCTCGTTCTTGGCCGTGACGATGGCCAGCCGGTGGCCGCGGTCGTGCAGTTCCTGCACGACCTGGCCGATACGCGGGTACACCGCGTGTTCGCGCCAGCCCACCACGTCGAAGCGTTCGCGGTAGTAGGTGACTGCCTGTTCGACATCGGCCGGGTCGGCAAACAGCGGCGCGAAGCTGGTGCGCAGCGACGGGCCGATCCAGCGCCGCAGTTCATCCTGCGGCGGGACCGGCTGGCCCATCTGGGTG
>NZ_QAIW01000452.1:16052-21132 GCF_003061285.1 Stenotrophomonas sp. HMWF003
AGAACAGCGTTGCACGCGGTTCGAAGGCGTGACGACCGATGGTCATCAGGCGCCCCGTGCTTCCAGTGCGGCGACCGCCGGCAGGGTCTTGCCTTCCAGGAACTCCAGGAACGCGCCGCCGCCGGTGGAGATATAGCTGACCTGGTCGGCGATGTCGTACTTGTCGACGGCCGCCAGGGTGTCGCCGCCGCCGGCGATGGAGAACGCCGGGGAGGCGGCGATGGCCTGGGCCAGGGCCTGGGTGCCGTGGCTGAAGGCTTCAAATTCGAACACGCCTACGGGGCCGTTCCAGACCACGGTGCCGGCCTTGGCGATCAGCCCGGCATAGTGCTGGGCGGTGTCCGGGCCGATGTCGAGGATGAGGTCGTCTTCGGCGACGTCAGCCACGGCCTTCACGGTGGCTTCGGCGTCGGGCAGGAACTGCTTGGCGACGACGACGTCGGTGGGCAGCGGGATGTCGGCGCCGCGGGCCTTGGCATCGGCGACGATCTTTTTGGCCGTGTCGAGCAGGTCCGGTTCGTACAGCGACTTGCCGACGGGGTAGCCGGCCGCCGCGATGAAGGTGTTGGCGATGCCGCCGCCGACGATGAGCTGGTCGACCTTGCCGACGAGGCTGGAGAGCAGTTCAAGCTTGGTGCTGACCTTGCTGCCGGCGACGATGGCGAGCAGGGGCTGGGCGGGGGCAAGCAGGGCCTTGGCGAGCGCGTCGAGTTCGGCCATGAGCAGCGGGCCGCCGGCGGCGATGGGGGCGAAGCGGATGACGCCATGGGTGGAGGCCTGGGCGCGGTGCGCGGTGCCGAAGGCGTCCATGACGAAGACGTCGCAGAGGGCGGCATACTTCCTGGCCAGGGTTTCGTCGTCCTTGCCTTCGCCGACGTTCATGCGGCAATTTTCAAGCAGGACGATGGCGCCGGGGGCAACGTCGACGCCGTCGACCCAGTCGCGCACGAGCGGGACCGGGACGCCGAGCAGCTGGGAGAGTCGCAGGGCAACGGGGGCAAGCGATTCGGCTTCGCTCCAGACGCCTTCGGTGGGGCGGCCGAGGTGCGAGGTGACCATGACGGCGGCGCCCTTTTCCAGTGCGAGCTTCAGCGTCGGCAGCGAGGCGCTGATGCGCTGTTCGGAGGTGATGCGGCCATTCTCGATCGGTACGTTGAGGTCCTGGCGGATCAGCACGCGCTTGCCGGAGAGATCGAGGTCGGTCATGCGAACGATGGACATGGGCAACTCTTTGGCTGAAAAAGGAAAGGGCGCCACGCACGGCGCAGACACCCATTGTCCCGGCTGCGCGGGTGCATCGCAAATTTCCGGGCGGGAGCAGAAGCAGAAACAAGGGCAAAGGCAGGAGCAACAGCCAAAGCCAAAGCCAAAGCCCTGGGGCCGATACTCCTGCGCTGTGCGGGGGCCTGTGGGTTCACGGGACACGCTGCAAGTACGTCCCTGTAAGCTCCGTCGCCGCATCCATGCGGCTCAGGGTCCCGTGAACCCACAGGCCCCCACACTCGACACTGGGTCGGCGCGCATGGAAAAGCAGAACCGTGTTGCCGGGCGCTGCCCGGCAGCCTCATCGTCATGAGTGCGGAAGGAGGGTGAAAAGCACGTCCACAAAGCAGCACTCGGACACGTAGCGCCGGGCTCTGCCCGGCAGCTTTCATACCTCACCGACGCGGAAGGATGATGAAAAGCACATCATTCATGCGCCGCTCGGACACGTAGCGCCGGGCTCTGCCCGGCTGCTCTTCCCCCCACCGCCAACGCGATGAACCGTCCGGAGGTGGCCGGGTGGCCTTGCCCAGGACCGTGTGTTGCCATGGATGGCAACACCGAGCCCCCATGGACGGGTTTACGGCGTGTCCTGGGCAAGGCCACCCGGCCACCTCACCGCAGGAACAACCAAAGCGCTGCCTTTGTCGTCAGCGAAAGAAACAACAATCAACCACCAACATCCCCAGGCTTCTGCCGCAGCACGCTCACCGCAAAGCCACCCACGATCAGCACGCCCAGCACCAGCAGCCCCCACAGCAGCCACTGCTTCCAGTCGCGCTGCGGGGCCACGGCGGCGTCGCCGCCCAGGACCTGTGCCTGCCCCTGCAGCGTGGCGGCGGCTGGCTGCCATTGCGCGCCCTGCTGCTCGCGCAACTGGGCAATCACCGTGCCCACCGGTGCATCGCTGCGGCGGGCGCGCACGCTGCCGGCGGCCACGCTGTACGGCGGCTCGCCCTGACTCAGGAACACCAGCGCCTCGGGCTGGTAGCCCAGTTTCAGCGTCGGCGCCTGGTTCGGCTCGGCCTGCGCTGCTACCAGCTTCCAGTACCGGTCACGCGTGGGAACCGGCAACGACTGTGTCTGCGACCGACGCCGTTCGGCGGCGTCCTGCACCTGGTAAGCCACCCACGGCCCTGCGCGCACCTGCCACGGCTGCGCCGTGTCGTCGCGGCTGAGCAGGGTCCACTGCACCACGCTGTTGTCGGCGGTGCTGATGTCGACCTGCGCAATCGGAAAGCGCCCCTGCAGCTGGTACTCGAACTCGCCCGGCTTGCCGGCCGCGCCTGCCAGCGATTCCCAGCGCCAGTCGATCGCCTCCAGCGCCGGTGCCAGTTCGGCCTGCACGTTGGACAGCACCGGCAGCGCATCGGCGCCGATCGGCACGATGCGGAAATAGCGCGCCTGGCGGCCGATCTCGATGCGCCGCTGCTGCAGGCGACGCCCATCGTGCTGCAGGTCCACCAGCGGCACGTCGTCGGCAATGCGCTGCCACTGGCGAAGATCGTCGCTGGCCTCCACCCGCACCCGCGCCTGCAGCGACGACTGCACCTGCCAGTCCAGACGCAGCGCCTGCACGCCCACTTTCAGCGCACTCGCATCGATCAGCCACCCGGCGGCCTGCGCACTGCCGCCGCCGCTGCGGCCCAGGCGCGCTTCCACCCGGCGTACGCTGCCGTCGGTGTTGCGTTCGGTCAGCAGCTGCAGGTCATCGGCACCGGCACCGGCCATCGCCGGCAGCGGGAACCAGGCCAGGTCCTGCCACTGCGCCGGGCGCGCCAGCGGCTGGTCGGCACTCAGCAGCGTGGTGGGCAATGCCTGGCCTTGTGCATTGAACACCTGCACATCGGCCAGCCGCGGCGACACCGCGCTGCGGTATACCGCCTCATCCAGCATCACCCGGTACGCCCCGGCCTGTGGCTGGGACAGCTGCAACGGCCATTGCTGGCGGTAGTCCTGGCGTGCATCGGCGGACTGCGCCAGCGACGGCACTGCGGCCAGGGACAACACGGCGATCAAGGTACGCAACGTCATCACGACTGAGGCTCCACGGTAGCGTCCGGCGCGCGCGGCGGTGCCGGCGCGAGGTAGCCCACAACCGTGCACAGGAGGCCGTAGGCGATGAAGGAGGAAATGCCCAGCAGGTTGCCCAGGTGCTGGCGGTCGATCAGCACCAGCTTGGCCAACACGACGCCCATCAGCACCGCGCCCACCAGCCACAGGGTGCGCTGGCCGCGGCGCGAGCCCCACACCCAGCTGATCACGCCGAGCACGCTCCAGACCACGGTGAGGCTGGTCTGGGCCAGGGTCGACGACCACAGCGCGTCGTTCCAGGCCACCCCGCCCCAGTGGTGCACGCTGTGCAGGGTGGTGCTGGTGAGCAGGGCGAAGCCGGCGATGGCCAGCACCGGGACGCGCCGACCGCGCAGCCCGGCCGGTGCCGGTGCCGACCACAGCCAACGCGCCGCCAGGGCCAGCACGGCCAGCTGCGCCAGTTCCATCGGATTGAGCAGGGGCAGCCACGGCAGCGGCGCCGGCGACGCCGGTTGGACCAGCAGGCACAGCCAGCTCACGCCCAGCACGCCGAACAACGTGGCGGTGAGCGCGCTACGCAGGACGTCGAAGCGTGCCCCCAGCGGCATCGCCAACCACGGCCAGCGCAGCAGTGCGGTAGCGGCGACCAGCAGCCACGGCAGCAGCGCCAGCGCCAGCGACCAGCCCTGCGCCAGCGCGAAGCGATCGGCCAGCCACATGCACGCCAGCGACACCACGCTGGGCCACAACACCCACCAGCTGAACTGTGCGGCCAGCGCCACCCGGTCCTGCCCATCGCGCAGGCACCACAGGCTGCGCACGCCCAACAGCGCGAACACGGCCCAGGCCAGCGCGCCATAGCCGGCGAACGGCTGCTGGTGCACGTCGGCCTGCCACAGCGCCAGCGGGAACGCGGCCAGCAGCATCGCCAGCGTGGTCAGCACCAGTGCGCGGGCCGGTGCGCGGCGATGTACTTCGGCCGCCACCCAGGCGCTGAAAGCCACCGCGATCAGCAGCGCATCCGGACGGCTGTCGCGGTCGACGAACCGGCCCACCTCGTGGATCACGCCGCCCAGCCACCACAGCATGCCCCACAGGTAATACACGATGGCGGGCGAATCCTGGCGTGCACGCCGGTAGCACCACGCCGAGGCGAAGCCGGCCACGGCCAGCAGCAGCCCGCTCATGAAGGTGGGATTGGCGATCGCGGTGGCATCGGTGTGCCAGTAGTCGGCACCGACCACGAACCCGAACGCCGCGCCCAGCTGCAGCAGCGCGCCGGCGATCTGGGGCAGCCACCGCTTCTGGCGCAGGCCCAGCCAGACCAGCCCGGCCCCTTCCAGCGCGAACACGCTGGCGGTGGCGCGCGCAGACAGTGCCAACGGTACCGCCAGGGTGGCAAAGCCCACGGCCAGCACCGCGTGCGACTGGCCCAATGCGGCGTAGCGCGCGCGCCGGATCAGCGCCCAGCCGAGCACCGCATACAGCGCGGCCAGGCCCAGGGCACACAGGGCCAGCGCAAGCCGGTCGTCATGCAGCATGCCGGCCTGCAGCGAGAAGGCGATCAGCGGCGTACCGAATACCAGGCTGCCGTCGACCAGGTCGCGCTTCTCCGCCGGCTGGCGACGGGCATACAGGATCGGAATCAGCAGGTAGAAGGCGAAGAACAGCAGCAGGAACGGCTCGGTGCTGCTGAACTTGTCGGCGTTGTACTGCAGCACGCCCCACGCGGTGCCGATGCCGAAGGTGAAGGCAAACCCGAGCAGGTTGAGCACCCGCCACG
>NZ_QAIW01000453.1:0-376 GCF_003061285.1 Stenotrophomonas sp. HMWF003
GACCCGGACTTCCCCCGGCAGCTGCTGCACCTGGTGCGCCCCGTTGCCCCGCCGCAGTGGGTTGCCGCCAGCGCGCACGCACCCGTGCGCGGTGCCCGCGCGCCCACGCCGCAACCACGCGACCTCGCGCCGTGGCTGCTCGGATTGATCGTGCTGCTGTTCGCGCTTGAACGCTGGCTGGCCACGTCGCCCCGGCGCGGGGGGACGGCATGATCGCCGCCCTGCAGCAGCGCTGGCGGCAGGCCCGCCGACGTCGGTGGTGGTCAACGCTGCTGCTGGCGTTGCCGCTCGCGTTGGGCGCCACGGCCGTGGCGTTGCGCCTGGGCGGATTCGACATCGCCACGGGGGTGCTGCTGGTGGCGTTGCTGGCCGGTGC
>NZ_QAIW01000453.1:420-10725 GCF_003061285.1 Stenotrophomonas sp. HMWF003
CACGAACGCCCGACCTGCGGGCGGCGTGGCCGCGTCGTGCCCTGCTGGTGGCCTGGCTGGGTGCCCTGGTGGTGATCGCGCTGGCACTGGGATGGCCGCGCAGCAGCGGTGGCACGGCCCTGCCATCGCCAGCCAGCGCCCCGCGTGCCACGCCCGCACAACCGCCCCGCCTGCAGTCCAGCCGGCTGGCGATCAACGCCCCGGCATACACCGGGCAGGCAGCGCGGGTGCAGAGCACGCTGGATGCAAAGGTCGCCCAGGGCAGTGCCCTGCAGTGGTCCCTGCGCTTCAGCGCGCACCCCAGCGAGGCCGTGCTGCAGTTCCATGATGGCCGCCGTGTCGCCCTGCGTCGCGAGGGCGACAGCTGGACCGGCACGTGGACCGCCGACCGCCCCGCGCTGTACCGCGTGGTCACCGTGCCGGCGCTGTCAGGGCAACGTCTGTACCGCCTGGATGTGCAGCCCGACCAGCCGCCCCGCGTGCGCGTGCTCGCCCCGGACCGCACGCTGGTGCTGGGCGCGCCCGGGCAGCGGCAGTGGGCGCTGCAGTTCGAGGCCAGCGACGACCACGGCGTGGCCGCCGATGCCCAGCTCAAGATCACCCTGGCCCAGGGCAGCGGCGAGAACATCACCTTCCGCGAACAGACCCTCACCCTGGCCGGCAGCGGCACGCCAACGCTGCGCCGCTTCGCGCGCACGCTGGACCTGGCCGCGCTGGGTGCCGAGCCGGGCAACGATGTGATCGCCCAACTGCAGGTGCGCGACAACCGTGCACCCACGCCACAGACCGCGCAGAGCACCAGCGTGATCCTGCGCCTGCCCAGCGTGGAGCAGGTGCAGGGCGCGGAACTGGAAGGCATGGTCAAGAAAACGTTGCCCGCCTACTTCCGTAGCCAGCGCCAGATCATCATCGACGCCGAGGCACTGATCAAACTGCGTCACCAGCTGCCTGCCGAAGAATTCATCAAGCGCGCCGACGCCATCGGCGTGGACCAGCGCATCCTGCGCCTGCGCTACGGCCAGTTCCTGGGCGAGGAAAGCGAAGGCGGCGCCAAGCCGCCGCCGACCAGCGACGCACTGCCCACCAGCGACACCCCGACGGCCGACGCGCACGACGCCACCGATGACCACGCCCATGCGCAGACCGACACCAACGAACACGCACAGGCCGGCCATGACGGCCATGACCATGCGGCCGCCACGGCGGAAGCAGCGCCGGTGTTCGGCAGCGCCACCGACGTGCTGTCCGAGTACGGCCACACCCACGACCACGCCGAAGCAGCCACCCTGCTCGACCCGCAGACCCGCGCCACGCTGAAAGCCGCACTGGACCAGATGTGGTCGTCCGAAGGCGAACTGCGCCAGGGCCGGCCCGAGGCTGCGCTGCCGTACGCCAACAAGGCCCTGGCCTTCATCAAGCAGGTGAAGCAGGCCGAGCGCATCTACCTGGCACGGGTAGGCCCGGAGCTGCCGCCCATCGATGAAAGCCGCCGGCTCAGCGGCGACCGCACGGACCTGGCCAGCCGCACCCTGCCCATCGCCGCGGTGCCCGCACCGGAGCCGGCCATCGTGAGCGCCTGGCAACAGCTTGCCGACCCGGCCAGCACGCCCGACCTGGACGCCATCGCGCAGTGGCTGCAGCGCAACGACAGCCGCCTGCCCGATCCGCTCAGCCTGGCCGCGGCCATCGAAGAGCTGCGGGTCGCGCCGGACTGTGGCGCGTGCCGTGCGGTACTGCGCGCGCGTCTGTGGCGGGCGTTGTCGCGGCCCACGCCACAGGTGTCGCGGCGCACGCCGCCCGATCGCATGGGCCAGGCCTACCTGGATGCCCTGGAGGCCACGCGATGAATGACGCCGCCTGGATCGCGTCGGCACTGCTGGCCATCGTGCTGATCGGCAGCGTCCGCACGCTGCTGCAGCAGCGTCGCAGCGGCACACGCACTACCGCGCGCATCCTCGCGCTGTTGGTGCTGCAGCTAGGCGCGGCCGCGCTGCTGTACTTCACCCTGTTGCCGCCACCGGTGCACATCGCCGCCCAGCACCTGACCGTCCTGACCGGCCACGCAACGACCGCATCGAACACAGCCGCCGACGGCACCGTGATGGCACTGCCGGAAGCGCCCTCGCGCAGCGGTGCCCGCATCGCGCCCGACCTGGCCACTGCATTGCGCCAGCATCCCGGCACGCAGGCCCTGGTACTGCGGGGTGATGGGCTGGCCGCGCGTGACCGCGACACCGCGCTGCCTGCGGAGGTCACGCTGCAGCCGGCGGCCGCGCCGCGCGGCTGGGTGGCATTGCAGCCACCGGCCATCACCGTGCCCGGCGCGCCGTTCACGGTGCGGGCGCGCGCGCAGGGCGTGACCGCTGCGCGCGCCGAACTGCTCGATCCGGCCGGCAGCGTCGTGGACCGCGCCGTGCCCGGCCGCGATGGCAGCGTTGCGCTGGACGGCGTTGCGCGTGCCAGCGGCCGCAGTGAATTCAGCCTGCGTCTGCTCGACGCCGACAGGCACGTAGTGGATACCGTGCCCGTGCCGTTGCAGACCGACGACGCCCCCGGCGTGCGGGTGCTGGTGGTGGCCGGCGCCCCCACGCCGGAGCTGAAATACCTGCGTCGCTGGGCGACCGATACCGGCCTGGAGCTGCACGCCCAGGCCAGCGCGGGCGCCGGGGTGATGCTCGGCGACGCACCGGTGGCCCTGACCGCCGCGCGCCTGGCCGCGACCGATGTTCTGATCCTCGATGAGCGCAGCGTGGCTGCGCTTTCCCCGGCCCAGCGCGCGGCCGTGCAGCAGGCGCTGCGCGACGGCCTCGGGGTACTGGTGCGCAGCAGCGGCCCGCTTACGGATGGCACGCGGCAGACACTGCGTAGCTGGGGCCTGGCGACAAGCGGCGGCAATCAGAGTCTGCCGCTGCGCCTGGCCGCCGATCCGGATCCTGCGCTGCTGCAGGCCCGGCGTGGGCCGCAGCGCGCGGCCAGCGCACCCACCGCCGCCATCGACGAGGCCGACAGCACCTCGCACAACGCCCCGTTGCCTGCGCTGGAGCAGTTCAACCTGCGCGCCTTGGCTGCCACGCCGCTGCTCCACGATGCCGGCGGTGCCGCGCTGGGCGGCTGGCGCGACGTCGGCCGCGGTCGCCTCGCGCTGCTGCCCGTTACCGACAGTTACCGTCTGGTACTGGCCGGCCGCGACGATCGTCATGCCGAGCTGTGGAGCAGCGTGGTGGCCACCCTGGCGCGCCCGCTGGCGGTTCCGGCCTCTGTGCGCGTGGGCAGTGCCACGCCATGGGCCGGCGAACGCATCGCGCTGTGCGCGCTGGCCGATGGCACCACGGTACGCAGCCCGCAAGGCGCCACGGTGGTGCTGCACATCGATCCGGATACCGCGGGCGATCGCTGTGCCGGCTACTGGCCGCAGCAGGCAGGTTGGCACCACCTGCAGATCGGCACGCGCACCCAGGCGTTCTACGTGTTCGACCCGGCGCACGCGCAGGCGATGCATCGCCAGCAGACCCGCGATGCCACCGCGCTCCGCGTCGCGACCGCCGGCAGCGCCGGCGCGAAGGCCGCTCGCGCGGTGCCGGGACCGCGCTGGCCCTGGTTGCTGGCCTTCGTGCTGGTGGCGGGCCTGCTGTGGTGGCTGGAACGCCGCCGCGGGCCGGCCCCCACCGGTTAGGCGTTCAGGCGCGCGCTCACCCTGCCGCCGACCTGCGCCGGTGGACGCTGTTGAAGCGCACGGTGATGCCACCGCAGACGCCATGGCCGCGCTGCCATGGAAGCAGCGCGCTGCGCACCACGCGTCAATCGCGTCACTTGAACAGCACGATGCCGAACAGACCCCATCGCACCGGTGCCCGGTATTCCCGAGGCCGCACCAGTGCACGGCCGCCTCGCTGGTGCGTCCCCAACATGCGACACAGCGTGAAGTCCCCGCTGCACCGCGCGCGGCGTCACGCAGGCAGCGCGGGCCTGCCATTTGCCCTGGCAGGCCGCGCGCGGCAGACTAGCGCCCGCCACACGCCGCTCCAATGGAGGGAGCCATGAACGACATGATGTCGTGCGCCGGTCGCACGCGTTACCTGCCCGATCCGTCCCGGCCCAACCGCCCACGTGCGGAGGCAACGCGATGACCTTCTGGATCATCCTGAAACTGGTGCTGCTGGGGCTGGCCCTTTTCAGCTTCCTCTCCTACAAGTCGCGGCGCAGCGACAATCACGGTGCGCTGGCGCGGCTGCGCGAGGCCCCCGTGCTGCGCACCTTGACGCCCGACGAAGCACGGGCGCTGGAACCGCTACGCGTGGCCAGCGGACTGAGCTGGGCGCCGGAGGTACGGGCGCTGCGTGGACGCTTCAGCCGCCACGGCATCGAGGTCAACGGCGCCGAAACCCTGCACGACACGCTGGGCGATGTGGAGGTGGTGTTGCCCTACGACGCGCTGGCGTTCCTGCACGACGACGACAACGATGCCGAGGTGGTGCTGTGCGCCAAACAGGCCATTGTGGTGCGGCTCAACGGGTTCAGCGTGGTGGACGGGCGTGCCCGCACCCTGCAGCAGGCAAACGCCCACGCCGAGGATGACCTGCCGCCTCCCCTGCCCGGCCAGACGGACGCTGACGCCACGAACGGACGGCCGCTGCCGCACGCCGCTGAAACGCCCGTGGTGGTGCTGGAACGGCGTATGGAAACCGCCGAGGAAGCGGCACTCCGCCAGCCCCGCTCGCGCGTGTGGAAGATGGCCGGCCTCTGGGTGCTCGCGTTCGTCCTGATGCTTGTAGTGGCCCATGCCGATCTCGGCGGTGCACGCGTGCCGCTGCTGCTGGCGGCCCTGGGGATTGCCGGCGGAGCGGTGTGGTGGCAATGGCGCCGCCCCTCCCTGTCCACGTCGATGCAGCCGCGCGCGGTGAACCGCGTGCACGGGCCCTTGCGCCTGGTGGACCTGCCCAATCCGACCAATGCGGCGCTGCGCACCCACCACTACTTCCTGGGCGATGCGTTGCAGGTGCAGGTGCCGGCGCACTGGCAGCGCGCCGGCCGGCTGCCGCTGGGGCAGCCGGTGGAGGTGGAGATCCTGGCCACCAGCGGCGAAGTGCTGGCGATGGGCACCCCGTGGTCACAGGTGGACGAAGCACGCCGCTTCCCGGAGGTGCGCTGGGGACATCACGTGGTGCTGCTCACGGTCGGGCTGCTGGCAACCTTCGCGGCGCTGCTCAGCAGCAACGGCGTCACCGACGACATGGCCCTGGCATGGCAGGGACTGCGTGGCGGAGAAACCCGCAGCGATGCGACGCCGGCCATGCTGGCGCAGCGCCCGCCACGCGGTGGCGACCGGGTCAAACTGCGTGGCGAAGGCCAATGCGAACTCGCCCTCACCTCCCTGCAGGACCTCGATACGGCCGTCGTGCTGCCCGACTGCAGCCGCGTGCGTTGGGGCGGCACGCCGGTGACGTTGCCCGGGCTGCAGATGCCCGCCGCGCTGCTGTCGCTGTACCGTGGCGACTATGTCAGTGCCCGCGAAGACAACACGTCGGCCATGCTGCGCCTGCTCATGTTGCAGCAGGCCGGCGCCGATCCTTACGCACAGGCCGCACTGTCGGCCCGCCATGGCGGCGGCAAGATCGTGAGCGGCATGGGCAACCTGGTGGAGGTCGTCGAACAGGCGTGCGCCGCCGGCCTGGAGGACTGCGACGCGCTGAAGCGCGAGATCGTGGACGAGCTTGCCGCCACGGCAGACGTGGACGGCCGGGAGCTCGCCCTGGACAGCTGGCCACTGCTGGCCCGCGAACTGCGCCGTGCCGTCGAGGAAGGCAACGACGGCATGCTGATGCCATCGCACCAGTTGAGCGCGCTGCAGGACATTACCCGTGGCCATGCCGGCACCGCCATCGCGCGGCAGCTGCAGACGCTCGCCCCGCAGCTGCTGTCGCTGCAGCAGGGCGGCGTGGTACTGGCCACCCCGCACGACCTGCGTGGCGATACCAACGCGGCACGTCTCGACGCAGCCGACGTGCGTGCCGCATCGGTACTGGATCGCTGGGAGCAGGCGATGACAACCATGGCCACGCCGGTGCGGTTCACCGTGGACGGCCTGGTGGTGGGCCGCCACGAAGACGCCGCCGGGCTGCGCCTGGAGGTGGATACGGACGCTGACCAGGGCCGCATCGTGGCCGCCGCTGCCAACACACTGGCCCTGCTGCTGGCCATTGTGCTGGCACTGGGCCAGGCCGCGCTGCTGTGCCGGGCGGTGGCCCGGGCGCGGACGCGCCGCCGCGCGCTGGACGCGGACATGCAGGCCCGCCCGGTACCGGGGCTGCCGGCCTGACGCACGTGGTGTCCGCGTGCTGGCCCGGCCCACCAGCGTCGCGCCGGGCTGTGTCCGGCGTTACCGCGGCGGGGTGCGCCGGTACACCCCGTTGAAGCGCACGTTCATGCCGCCGCATTCGCTGTTGTCGGCCACGATCAGGTAGTCGCCCAGCAGCTGGGCGCGCAGCGTGCAGGTGGTGTCCTGGAACACCACCGTGTCGCCCGTCGGCACGGCCAGCGCTTCCACCTGGCCCATGTTCGGCCCGTACGGGCGCACCTCCGGGGTGGGATTGGCCGACGGCCAGTAGGCATCGCCCTCCACGTACAACTGGCCGCCACGCACGTCGATGACCAGCTGGTCATCGCCATCGCGCCAGTGGCCGGCCCATGCCTGCAGGGTCGGCGCGGGCAGCGGCTGCGGCTGCAGGCGCGTGCTGGCCACCCAGCCCGCACTACCGCCCGCGTTGTTGGGGAAGAACGCGCAGCGATGGCTGCCCAGGTCGCGTCCGGTGATCACCGTATCGCCGGGTACCACGTAGCTGCGCTGGCGGCACGCCGGTTCGCCCTTGGCCGGGCAGCCGTCCAGGTCGCCGAGCAGGTACAGGCGCGGTGCACCGATCACCCTGGCCAGCGCGAAGGTGCTCTGCTCGGCCGGAAAGGCGCCGTTGCGGCAGCTGCCGTTGTCGGCGCTGCTGGCCAGGGCAGTGACGGGAAGCACGGCGGCAAGCAGGAACAGGCAACGCAGGGACATGGCAGCGCCAGGCTGGAAAGGGGCGACAGAATAGCCGCTCACTTCTGCGGCGGCGCCACGCAGCCCTGCTGCGGATCGCAGAACTGCAGCGCCCGCCGTTGCTGCTGCTCGCTCAGCTGCGGCGGCGGGCGGGCGATGGCCGACTGGATCTGGTCCGGCCCGCCGGTGATCTTGTTGATGCCCTGGGCGGTTTTGACGATGCCGTAGACGATCCCCATCATCACGTAGCCGCCGCTGATGCCGACCTGCTCGGGGCTCGGCGGCTCGCGCCAGTCGCGGCTGAAACGGTTGTTTTCGGCCTGCACCGGGCTCTTGAACCGGTACAGATCCAGCGGCACGTCTTCATCGGGCTTGATCGCACGGACTTCGCCCAGCGTGGTGACGTCGCCTGTGGCGGCGACCGGCGCCACCGGCGGCTGCGGATCCGGCTCGGGTGCCGGTGGCTGCTGGGCCTGTACCCGCGCGGCCAGCATCATGCCAGCCAACGCTGCTGCTTGATATCCCACACGTGCCACAGCTGCCCATCCTGGTCCGTTGCGTGTCTGGCCAAGGATACGGATGCCGCCTTCAGATTTCGTTGGGCGGCCATCGCACTGAATGATTCACCCGCGCGTCCGGCGTGTCTCAAACATTGAGACGCCGCTGTGGTTCCATGGCGTCCTTTGCAGACCGTTGTTCCCATGGCCTACGAACTCGCCAAGCGCACCGAAGATGCCGAGCGCCGCCTGTCCACCACCGACGGGCTGCCCTCGCGCAACGGCGCGCTGCTCACCGCGCGCCTGCAGCAGCGCTACGCCGACCGCATCACCGGCAGCTTCACCCTCCCCGGCCGCGAAGGGCGCTACGCGCCGATCCCGGCCGATGTGCCGGCCGCGCTCACCGCCGCCCTGAAGGCGCGCGGCATCGAGCAGCTGTACAGCCATCAGGCCGACGCGTGGGACGCCACCCAGCGCGGCGAGCACGTGGCCATCGTCACCCCCACCGCCAGCGGCAAGTCGCTGTGCTACACCCTGCCGGTGGTGAGTGCGGCCATGCAGGGCAAGGCCAAGGCGCTGTACCTGTTCCCGACCAAGGCGCTGGCCCAGGACCAGGTGGCCGAACTGCTGGAACTCAACCGCGCCGGCGACCTGGGGGTGAAGGCCTTCACCTTCGACGGCGACACCCCCGGCGATGCACGCCAGGCGATCCGTCTGCACGGCGACATCGTGGTCTCCAACCCGGACATGCTGCACCAGGCGATCCTGCCGCATCACACCAAGTGGGCGCAGTTCTTCGAGAACCTGCGTTATGTGGTCATCGATGAAGTGCACACCTACCGCGGCGTGTTCGGCAGCCATGTCACCAACGTGCTGCGCCGGCTCAAGCGCATCTGCGCGTTCTACGGGGTGGAGCCGCAGTTCATCCTGTGCTCGGCCACCATCGGCAACCCGCAGGCGCATGCGCAGGCGCTGATCGAAGCGCCGGTCACGGCCATCACCGAATCCGGCGCGCCCAGCGGCCCCAAGCACGTGCTGCTGTGGAACCCGCCGGTGGTCAACGCCGACCTGGGCCTGCGCGCCTCCGCGCGCTCGCAGAGCAACCGCATCGCCCGCATCGCGATCAAGTCCGGGTTGAAGACACTGATCTTCGCGCAGAGCCGGCTGATGGTCGAAGTGCTCACCAAGTACCTCAAGGACATCTTCGATCACGATCCGCGCAAGCCCGCGCGCATCCGCGCCTACCGCGGCGGCTACCTGCCCACCGAGCGCCGCGAAACCGAACGCGCCATGCGTGCAGGCCTGATCGACGGCATCGTCAGCACCTCGGCGCTGGAGCTGGGCGTGGATATCGGCAGCCTGGACGTGGTGGTGCTCAACGGCTACCCCGGCAGCGTGGCGGCCACCTGGCAGCGCTTCGGCCGCGCCGGGCGCCGCCAGCAGCCTGCGCTGGGCGTGATGGTGGCCAGCTCGCAGCCGCTGGACCAGTACGTGGTGCGGCATCCGGATTTCTTCGCCGATGCCTCGCCCGAACACGCGCGCATCGCCCCGGACCAGCCGCTGATCCTGTTCGACCACATCCGCTGCGCCGCCTTCGAACTGCCGTTCCTGGCCGGCGACCCGTTCGGGCCGATCGACCCGCTGGTGTTCCTGGAGGCGCTGGCCGAAACCGAGGTGATCCACCGCGAAGGCGACCGCTGGGAGTGGATCGCCGACAGCTACCCGGCCAACGCGGTGAGCCTGCGCTCGGTGGCCGACGGCAACTTCGTGGTGGTGGACCGCAGCGACGGCAAGCAGCAGATCATCGCCGAGGTGGATTATTCGGCCGCCGCACTCACCCTGTACGAAGGCGCCATCCACATGGTGCAGTCCACGCCGTACCAGGTGGAGCGGCTGGACTGGGACGGCCGCAAGGCCTACGTCACCCGCACCCACGTGGACTACTACACCGACAGCATCGACTTCACCAAGCTCAAGGTGCTGGACCGTTTCGACGGCTGTCTGGCCGGGCAGGGCGACGCCCACCACGGGGAAGTGCACGTGGTGCGGCGCGTGGCCGGCTACAAGAAGATTCGCTATTACACCCACGAAAACATCGGCTACGGCCCGGTCAACCTGCCCGACCAGGAACTGCACACCACCGCGGTGTGGTGGCAGCTGCCGCAGGCGTTGCTGCTGACCGCGTTCGAGAGCAAGCAGGAAGCGCTGGATGGCTTCCTGGGCGCGGCGTATGCGCTGCACATCGTGGCCACCGTAGCGGTGATGGCCGACGCGCGCGACCTGCAAAAAGCGGTGGGCAACGGCGACGGCGCGTGGTTCGCGGTGGCCGACCAGAGCGGCCGTGGCCAGCTGCGTGGCGCCGAGTTCGACGCCAGCGCGATCGAACTGCAGCAACAGTTCGTGCCCACCGTGTACCTGTACGACAACTTCCCCGGTGGCGTGGGCCTGAGCGAACCGCTGTGGCTGCGCCAGGCCGAACTGCTGCAGCGCGCGCGCGAGCTGGTGCAGCGCTGCGACTGCAAGGCCGGCTGCCCGGCCTGCGTGGGCCCGGTGCTGGCCGGGCAGGAAGACGATGCCACCACGCCCCGGGCGCTGGCGATGAAGGTGCTGGACCTGTTCGATGCGCAGGCGCTGCCCGCCGCGGACGCAGACCCCGCGTATGCCGAGGTGGTGCCGCAGTGAGCCTGAGCCTGGACAAACTGCGCCTGCTGCGCCGGCAGGCCGGTGACGCCACCCCGCCGCCTGCCCGCGACCCCGCAGCTCCGCCCACCGGAACGATGC
>NZ_QAIW01000453.1:10735-12847 GCF_003061285.1 Stenotrophomonas sp. HMWF003
CCCCGCGGCCGCCAACGATGCCCGCGCGCGCAAGCCCGCACCGGCCTCGGTGTTCGCCTGGGTCGAGCAGGAAATCCGCCACAAGCCCACCGGTGACGCGGCGCCTGTACCGGCAGCGGGAGCGCCCGCACCGGCCCTGCGCACACCCGACGTGGGCAGCCTGCACCGGCTGCTGGGCCTGCGCGGTCGCGGCAGCGCCGCCGCGCCCGCGCCACGCGCCAACGCGCAGGACCGCCATGTGCCCGGCGAAGAGATCGCGCCCGGGCTGTTCCTGATCGAATCGTTCCTGCCGCAGCCCATCCCCACCCAGCCGCTGTCGCTGGCATTTGCCAAGCGCGAAGGCGAACAGGTGCAGCCGCAGGACCTCATGTTCTTCGATACCGAAACCACCGGCCTGGCCGGCGGCACCGGCACCCGCGCCTTCATGATCGGCGCGGCCGACTGGCACGCCCATCCCGAGCAGGGCGACGGCCTGCGCATCCGCCAGCTGCTGATGACCACCATGGCCGCCGAAACCGCGATGCTGCGCGAGTTTGCCGGCTGGCTGCAGCCCACCACCGTGTTCTCCAGCTACAACGGCCGCTGCTACGACGCGCCGCTGCTGAAGACCCGCTACCGGCTGGCCCGGCAGCGCTGCCCGATCACCCCGCTGGACCACGTGGACCTGCTGTTCCCCACCCGCCGCCGCTACCGCGGCACCTGGGAAAACTGCCGGCTGGCCACCATCGAACGGCAGCTGCTGCAGATCGTGCGCGAAGACGACCTGCCGGGTTCGGAAGCCCCGGCGGCATGGTTGAACTACCTGCGCGGGGGCAGCGCGGTGAACCTGCGCCGCGTGGCCGAACACAACCACCAGGACGTGGTGACGCTGTCGCTGTTGATGCTGCGGCTGGTGGCCGAGGAACAGCGCGCGCGGGAAACGCTGGCGTTGCAGGGACAATGAACGCGGCGGTGGGGCTTTTGACGCGGTGTGAAGCCCGCACCCACCACACTGCCCGCTACTGACCCTGGGAGGAGTACCGCATGCGCCTTACCCTGATGGTGGCTTTAGGTTGTGCCTTGCCGCTGGCCGCCTGCAGCCAGCCGCCGAAAACCAACGCCCCGACCTCCGAGCCCATGGCCGCCGGTGCCGACAGTGCCGCCCGCTGCGATGCGGAGAAGTTGAACGGCCTGGTGGGCCAGACCGCCAGCGAGGCGGTACTCGCCAAGGCCGTCAAGGACAGCGGCGCCCGCCATGCGCGCGTGCTCAAGCCCGGCATGGCCATGACCATGGACTACCGCGAAGACCGCGTCAGCATCGAAGTGGATGATCAGAACAGGATCGTGCGCGCCAACTGCGGTTGATCGCCTGGGCTGATGAAGACGGCGGCCTGCGGTGCTACGCAGGCCGCCGTTTCCGTGTGGTCAGTCGCGCAGGCGCTCGGCCTTGCCGCTGGACAATGCCTGGTCGATCGCCGCGCGCACGTCACGTGCGGCGCGGGCCGACGCCATGCTCTGCTGCTGCGCCAGGCGCGCCTGCTCGCGGCCAAGTTCGGCCTGTTCGCGGGCGACCCGGGCGATGCGCTGCGCATCCACGGCCTTGGCCGATGCGGTGCGCGCCTGACGCGCTGCCTGGTTGGCCTCTGCGGCCGCATCCAGCGTGGTCTGCCGCACGGCCGCGTGGCTCACCGCGTCAACATCCAGATGCGCCATGACATCCGCGGTGACCTGCATGCTCAGTTTGGCCATCTGCTCGCCGACCTCTGATTGGCGATCGCCCAGTTCCGCCTGCGCGTCGCCCAGCGCGGCCACCTCGCTCTGGCTGCGCCCCAGCTGCCGCAGCACGGCCGGATCGCGGATCAGGTAGCGGGCCTGCCCGCGCCGTACCCACAGCACCGGTTCGTCATCGCGGGCATCGCGCCGCGCCTGCTTGAGGTCGGCCAACGAGGCGTTGACGAAGTTGTCGCCGTCGCCCATCAGCACGAAGGCCTGCGCCGGTTGCCGGGACAGCGTGAGCTGGCCGTGGGTGACCAGCGGCACGTCCTCGTCCAGCGCCTGGGAGGGAGCCGGCGCACGTGGGGCCTGCGGTGCCATCGGCGGTTCCGGCGGCGGCAGCGGCGCAGGGGCCGCCAT
>NZ_QAIW01000050.1:0-4351 GCF_003061285.1 Stenotrophomonas sp. HMWF003
TCATGAACGTTGGAAGATCCGCCTGGAGCCGGCCAGCGGCCGGCACTACCGAATGGTGAAAGATCTGCCTGGAGCCGGCCAGCGGCCGGCACTACCGAATGGTGGAAGATCCGCCTGGAGCCGGCCAGCGGCCGGCACTACCGAATGGTGGAAGATCCGCCTGGAGCCGGCCAGCGGCCGGCACTACCGAATGGTGGAAGATCTGCCTGGAGCCGGCCAGCGGCCGGCTCTACCGCATGGTGGAAGATCTGCCTGGAGCCGGCCAGCGGCCGGCACTACCGGTGGGATCGGCCGGCGCTACCGCATTGGCGGCGACGTCTGTCGCGGGATCATCCGCGCGGCGTTTGCGCCTGCAGCCGCGCCATCACCAACCGGTCGGCTTCACGCGGCATCTGCGGCGCGGCGCACTGCGCGCCGGCATGCCCTTCCTGCGCGAGCCAATCGTCCACCACGCCCCCCAGCAGGTCCAGCCGCAGCGGCAGCGTGATGTGGTCTTCGCCCTGCATTTCGATGTAGTGCACGCGTGGGCTGGCCACTGCCAGCCGGCGCCCCTGGTCCACCCGCACGTGCTGGTCGTTCTGCCCGTGCACCAGCAACACGCAGGCCCGCGTATCGGCCAGCGCGCGCGCCACGTCGACACGGTCCAGGTCGAGGTCCAGGCGTTGACTGGCCGCAGCAATCACCGCGTCGATATCCTGCCCGCCGTAGCGCCAACGCCCATAGGCCGCCATCGCCTGCGCCTTCCAGGCGGTCGGCTGCAGCGCCATCAGGTGCGGGATCATGCTGCGGATGGCATCGCCGGCATTGGCGAAGGACTCCATCGCCACCACGCCACTGACCCGGTCACCCAGCTTGTCGGCGGCAAACACCGCCGTGGCCGCGCCGTAGGACACCCCGAACAGGTACAGCGGCCCCACCACTTCGCCGCGTGCCTGCAATGCATCGATCACGTCGATCACATCGTCCGACTCGAACGTGCCATAGCCCGACGGACCCGCACCGGACTGGCCATGGTTGCGCAGGTCGATGGTGACCACGCGGTAGCCGGCCTGGGCCAGCTGCAGCGACCACGGCAACATCGCATCACCATTCATCATCCAGCCGTGCAGCAGCACCACGGTGCCGCGCGGCGGCTGCGCCCGGAATGGCGTGGGCAGCGCCAGCGCAAGGCCGGTCTGCAGCGGCTCCCCGTTCTCGTGCGGCTGGGCCAGGTACTGGTAACGCAGCCCGTACTGGCCCGGGTCGAACGCCCGCCAGAAGATCGGCACGCCCGCACGGCTGGTGACCCGGCCATGCCGGTTGGGCACGCCGTCCACCGCGGCAGCAATGCGCGCGGTGTCCAGCAACGTGGACACGCCACCGGGCGCGACCAGACGATCGCTGAGCGAGGTCGAGGCAGCGGTGGAAGTGAGCGAGGAGCAGGCAGCCAGCCACAGGCCGGCCCCGGCCAGCAACAACAGCAGCAGGCGCTTCATAGGGGACACAGGGAAAACCAGAGTGAGCCGCGCAGGTTACCGGCCGCCGACCGGGCGCTCTATCGCATCCACATGACCGTGCGATGACAACGCAGCGGCGATTCAGCTTGACCTCGCCCGGCGCCACACCTCACCCCAGCCAGCCCTGCATCGTCGGCCACCAGCCGGCCATCACCTGCGGGCCCTGCATCCGCGCCCGCCACCAGCGCAACGCGGCGCCCTCTTCGCCCGGCCGCCAGGCCAGCCAGAAGGTCTCGTCGGGCTTGGGCTCCTCCACCTGCCTGATCACCAGCCGGCCCTGCTGCACTGCCTGCTGCACATACGGCGCTGGCAGGAAGCCGAAGCCGAGGCCGGCGCATTGCAGCCGGAACTTGCTGACGGTATCGGGCACCGTCACCGTCTCCTGCCCCATCAGCAGGCCCACCGTACGCGGCAGCAACCGCCGCGCCGAATCGGCCACCGCGATCGCGCAGTGCGCGGCCAGCTGCTCGCGCCCCAGGGGCCCCGGCGCGGTCGCGAGCGGATGCGAAGGTGATACTGCGAACACGAATTCCACCACGCCCATCGGCTCCACCACGTAGCCGCCGCCGCTCGGCCCTTCGCCAGCCGCGCCCACCAGCAGGTCCGCGCGCCGGTCCAGCAGCGCCTCCCAGGTGCCCGACAGCGACTCGCTGATCAGCCGCACGCGGGTCTGTTCGGCCACCGCGTTGAAGGCGCGCACGTCCTCGGCCAGCAACGCCGGCTGGAACATCGAATCGACCGCCACGGTCAGCTCCGCCTCCCAGCCCGAGGCCACCCGGCGCACCCGCATCTCCAGCTCGCGTGCGGCCCGCAGCAGGTGCCGCCCCTCTTCCAGCAGCGCCTGCCCGGCCTGGGTCAGCTGCGCGCGCGGACCCACCCGGTCGAACAGCTGCACGCCCAGGTCCTGTTCCAGCTTGGACACCGTGTAGGAAATGGTCGACGGTACCTTGTGCAGCGCCTTGCCCGCGGCGGCAAAGGAGCCGCGACGGTCGATGGCATCGAGGATCTGCAGGGCATCCAGACTGAGCTTGAGCATTCGAATTTTTCGATGATGGCTTGCGAAACTATCCGTTTTTCAAACCCCATGTGCAAGCGGATACTGGCGCCAACAGGAAAGGGACGCCGCAAACGCCTCCCCGCCCACCATCGAAACCATCGAATACCCGAGGAGATCCACCATGCTGCAGATCCGCAAGAGCACCACCCGTGGCAAGGCCGACCATGGCTGGCTGAACTCCATGCACACCTTCTCGTTCGCCAACTACTACGACCCGCGCTACACCAGCTTCGGCCCGCTGCGGGTGATCAACGAAGACCGCGTGCAGGGCGGCCAGGGCTTCGGGACCCACAGCCACGCCAACATGGAGATCATCTCCTACGTGCTCGGCGGCGCCCTGGAGCACAAGGACTCGATGGGCACCGGCTCGGTGCTGCGCTATGGCGACGTGCAGCGCATGAGCGCCGGCAGCGGGGTCAGCCACAGCGAGTTCAACCATTCGGCCGACGAGACCGTGCACTTCCTGCAGATCTGGCTGTTCCCCGACCAGGAGAACATCGCCCCGAGCTACCAGGAAACCCATTTCGCCCCCGAAGCCAAGCGCGGCCAGCTGCGCCTGATCGCCGCCAAGGATGGGCGTGACGGTGCCCTGCTGATCCACCAGGACGCCAACATCTACGCCACGATCCTGGACGGCAACGATCGCGTGCAGCTGCCGCTGGCCCCGCGTCGCGGTGCCTATGTGCAGGTGGCGCGGGGCCAGGTGCAGGTCAACGGCATCACCCTGGACACCGGCGACGCGCTGCAGATCAGCGACGAGGCCCAGGTGACGCTGGAAAACGCCAGCGATGCAGAAGTGCTGGTGTTCGACCTGCCGCTGTAAGGCGATGCGATGCACGCAGGCGGTCCCGAACCGATCGGGGCCGTCTGCTGCGCATCAGGCCGCAGGCACCGGCGCGTCCGCGGCGATCAACTGCTCCTGCTTCAGCTCGGCCCAGAACGCGGCCGGGATGGCCACCGACATCGACGCCACGTTGGCCAGCACCTGTTCGGGCGTGCGCGCCCCGGGGATCACCGCCGATACCACCGCCGGCGCATCGGCGAACTGCAGCGCCGCAGTGCGCAGATCCACCCCGTGGCGATCGCAGACGGCCTGCACCTTGGCGCGCTTGTCCGGCGCCCAGGCAGGCACCGTGCCGTCGTACAGATACCGCTCGCGCCCGGCCAGGTAACCGGCCAGCAGCGGCGACCCCACCACCACCGACGCGCCGTGCGCGGCGATCCGGGGGAAGGTTTCGTGCAGGGCCTGTTCGTGGTCCAGCAGCGAGTACTGGCACGCCAGCAGGAAGATGTCCGGGTCGGCTTCGTCGATCGCACGGAGCGCAGGCTCGGGGCGGTTCACGCCGAATCCCCAGGCCTTGATCAGCCCTTCTTCGCGCATGCGGGTCAGCGCCGGCATCGCGCCCTTGGCGGCCTCGGCAAAGCGCTGCTCCCACGGCATGCCGAGGTCTTTCTCGTTGTCCGGGGACAGGTCGTGGATGAACACCACGTCCAGCTGCGACACACCAAGCCGGTTGAGGCTGTCCTCCACCGAGCGCCGGGTGCCATCGGCCGAATAATCGTAGCGGTAGTGGAACGGCGACGGCTCCTGCCACATCGTTTTCTGCAGCGCGCCGCGCGTGGCCGTCAGCAGGCGGCCGACCTTGGTCGACAGCGTGTACTCGCGTGCCGGGTGGTTGTGCAGGTGATGGCCGTAGCGGCGCTCACTGAGGCCCAGCCCGTACCACGGCGAGGTATCGAAACAGCGCACGCCGGCCGCGTACGCCGCTGCCAGCGTGGCCTCACTGATGGCATCGGT
>NZ_QAIW01000454.1:0-1329 GCF_003061285.1 Stenotrophomonas sp. HMWF003
GCATTGTATCGGTTTGTATCTTTGTGTCGGCAGTGCCGGGTGGCGGATCTGGCACAATGTTCAGCCGGGCCACCGAGATGGCCTGCGACCCATCCGAACAAGCCAGGAACCGCTGTGAGCCAGATCCCGACCCTCGACATCACCCGTTTCGACAGTGACCGCGACGCCTTCGTTGCCGAGCTGGGCGCGGCCTACCGCGAATGGGGATTCGCAGGTATCCGCAACCACGGCATCCCGCAGGCCGACATCGACGCCGCCTACGAGGTGTTCAAGGCGTTCTTCGCACTGCCGGAAGAGACCAAGCGCCAGTACCACGTGCCGGGCAGCGGCGGGGCGCGCGGCTACACGGCCTTCGGGGTGGAGACGGCCAAGGGTTCGCAGCACTTCGACCTGAAGGAGTTCTGGCATATCGGCCGGGAGATCCCGGATGACTCGAAGTACCGTGACGTGATGGCCCCGAACCTGTGGCCGGCCGAGGTGCCGAACTTCCGCGAGCGTGGCTATGCGCTGTACCAGGCGCTGGACCAGCTGGGTTCGCGGGTGCTGTCGGCGCTGGCGCTGCACATCGGGCTGCCGGAAGATTTCTTCGCGGACAAGACCAACAACGGCAATTCGATCCTGCGCCCGATCCACTACCCGCCGATCACCGCCGAGAACATTCCGAACGTGCGCGCCGGTGCACACGGCGACATCAACTTCATCACGCTGCTGGTGGGGGCGAGTGCGGCCGGGCTGGAGGTGCAGTCGCACGAGGGCAAGTGGGTGCCGTTCACCTCGGACGCGGACACGATCGTGGTGAACATCGGGGACATGCTGCAGCGTCTGACCAACCATGTGTATCCGTCGACGATCCACCGGGTGGTCAATCCTCCGGGCGAGCAGGCGCGCCAGCCGCGCTATTCGGTGCCGTTCTTCCTGCACCCGAACCCGGACTTCCTGATCGATGTGCTGCCGACCTGCATCACGCCGGAAAACCCGAGCCGCTATCCGGAGCCGATCACGGCGCATGGTTTCCTGGAGGAGCGTCTGCGCGAGATCAAGCTGAAGTGATGTTGGGAGGGCCGCCGGAAGGCGGCCTTCTTCTTTTAAGGTCAACTTCAACTTCAACGGCAACGGCCGGCTGTTCGGTTCGTATCGGCTGGCCGGGCGCTGCCATGCCCCGCCGGGACACGCCGTGAACCCGTCCATGGGGGCTCTTAGGCAACATCCATGTTGCCTAAGGTCCCGGCGGGGCATGGCAGCGCCCGACCTAACAGAGTGCTGCGACCGGAACCGAAAGCGGGTTTTGCTGCGGGTGCTTTGGGTCTGTGATGGGGGGAGGGTTAATGG
>NZ_QAIW01000455.1:0-418 GCF_003061285.1 Stenotrophomonas sp. HMWF003
ATCGACAGCCCCAGCCCCGTGCCCTGCGGCCGCGTTGGCTCGGCCCGGTAGAACGGCTCGAACGCCCGCCCCAACGCCTCGGCCGACATCCCGATCCCGGTGTCGCGCACTACCACCCGATCGTCCAGCACATCCACATCGATGCGCCCCTCGTCGGTGTAACTGCAGGCGTTGCGCAACAGATTGCTCACCACCACCTGCAGCACCCGCGGCGGCGCGTGCAACTGCACCGGGCCGGCACTGTGCAGGAAAATCTCCACCGGCCGCCCCACCATCAGCTCGCGCGCGTTGTCCACCTCGTACCGCACGATCTCGTAGGCGTCCAACAGCTCCACCTGCGGCTCCACGTCCGCCTCGCGGGCCAGGATCAGGAAGGCATCGATCACCGCCTCCATGTCGCGGCCCGCGCGCTGGATGC
>NZ_QAIW01000455.1:444-2221 GCF_003061285.1 Stenotrophomonas sp. HMWF003
AGGCGCGGCGTCAGCTCCTGGTCGCCCAGCGCGATATCACTGGCGACCCGGATCACCGTCAGCGGCGTGCGCAGCTCATGGCTCGCATCCCGGGTGAAGTTGCGCTCGCGTGCCACGTGCGCCGTGACCCGCGTTGCCAGCGAATGCAGTGCCGCCGCCAGTTGGCGCGTTTCGCCCTGCATGTCCGCCGGCAACTTGTCCGGCGCCAGATCGGCCGCTTCCGGGTGGCCCGGATCCCAGCGCGACACCCGCCGCGCCAGCCAGTTCACCGGCGACACCAGCCGCTTGGAGGCCCGGTAGGTCACCCACGACGCGCCGTACACCGCCAGCAACGTCAGCAGCACCGGCACGATCCCGAACCAGAACGCCAGCATCTCCGCGCGCGAGCGCAGGAACACCAGGTACAGCCGCCCTTCCGGGCGCACGTCCACCAGCACCAGCTGATCGTCGGCCTTCAGTTCGTGGAACCCCGGCGGCAGCGCGCGCAGGTTGGCCGGCAGGCTCAACGGCGAACGCCCGGTCTCCAGCAGGTAGCCGCGTATGTTCTGCGTGTTCGGCGGCGGCTGCATCGGCGAGGCGTCGTAGAGCTGCCAGTAGTAGGCCGCCTCTTCCTTCAGCGCGCTGCTGACCAGGCTGTGCTTGATCACCAGCGACACCAGCCACGCGCCCAGCAGGATGCCCAGGCTGGCCAGCACGGCTTGGAGAATGAAGACGATGCGTATCTTGCGCGGCAGACCGTGCGGCATTACGGGGTCCAGGGCGGTTCGACGCGATTATAGGGAAGCGCGTCGTGATTCCGTCGTGCAAGAAACGACAACGACCCGCACACGCGCGGGTCGTTGTCTCGATCGGGGCCGGTCAAGGCCCCTCCGGTCATGCGCCAGCCACTGCGATGGGCATCAGCTCATCGGCTGGGCGATGTCGGCGATGCGGTAACCGGCGCTCTGCACGGTGTGCAGCAACGGACGGTCGAACGGCTTGTCGATGATCTTGCGCAGGTTGTACAGATGGCTGCGCAGGGTGTCCGAGTCCGGCAGGCCATTGCCCCAGATCTCGCGCTCGATTTCCTGGCGGGTCACCACACGCGGCGATTCGCGCATGAGGATCGTCAACAGGCGCAGGCCGATCGGCGACAGCTGCAGCTCGGTGCCGGCACGGGTGGCCCGCATGCTCACCGGATCCAGCACCAGGTCGGCCACCTTGAGCACTTCCGAGCCCACCTGGCGACGTTCGCGACGGATCAGGGCACGCAGGCGTGCTTCCAGTTCCTGGATCGCGAACGGCTTGGTCAGGTAATCGTCGGCGCCGAAGCCCAACCCGGTCAGCTTGTCGTCCAGCGTGTCGCGCGCGGTCAGCATCAGCACCGGGGTCGACTTGCGGGCGTCGTTGCGCAGCCGGCGGCAGACTTCTATGCCGTCCAGGCGCGGCAGCATCAGGTCCAGCACCACCACGTCATAACTGTTCTCCGCCGCAAGGCGATAGCCGTCCAGCCCGTCCTGGGCATAGTCGACTTCGAACCCGCGGCCTTCCAGATACTCACCGATCATCTCGGAAATATTGCGGTTGTCCTCGACCACCAGCACCAGGCCGGAGGTCTCCTTTGTCTGACGCATGGGATTCCCTCTTTCTTCAGCTTTGTGAAACATGCCGCATCGGCGGTGGAGGTGGCGTGAAGCCGCTCACGCCCGGGAATGACGCCTTGTCACAGCAGGGGTTTGAGGTGGGGCCAGACGTTGTCCAGCACCCGCGGCTGGGCCTTCGCGGTGGGGTGCAGGCC
>NZ_QAIW01000455.1:2236-4367 GCF_003061285.1 Stenotrophomonas sp. HMWF003
GCCCGGCGTACGCGTCCTTGAGCCGCTGGCGGTAGGCCGGGCCGTAGTTGGGCGGCACGTCGATGCCCAGCAGCAGCACCTTCGCGCCGGCGGTCTGGCTGGCCACGATCATCTTTTCCAGGTTGCCGCGCAGCTGCACCGGGGTCAGCCCGCGCAGCGCGTCGTTGCCACCCAGTTCGATCACCACCACCGACGGCCGGTGCTTGGCCAGCAGGCCCGGCAGGCGGGTCAGCGCGCCGGCGGTGGTCTCGCCGCTGATGCTGGCGTTGATGATGGCCGGGGCGGGCTTCACCTGTTGTTTGACCCGCTGCTGAAGCAGGTTCACCCAGCCGGATTCGGCCGGGATATTGTGGGCGGCACTGAGGCTGTCGCCGACCACCAGCACCGCGTTGGCCGGGGCGGCACCTTTGGCACACGCCAGCAACGGCGCCAGCAGCAATGCTGCCAGCATCCAGACCACCGGGGCCGCGCGGCCCTTCCACATCGCTCGGTACATTGGAGAATCCTCATCGACAGCCTGTCCCCCCGCAGCGCGTCCGTCGCCATCGCCGCCCATGACGTGGGCAAATCCGCGCGTGGCCCGGAGGGTGAAGTCCACATACTGGACAACATTGGCATGACCGTCCATGAAGGCGAGAGCATCGCCATCGTCGGCGCTTCAGGTTCGGGCAAGACCACCCTGCTTGGCCTGCTCGCCGGCCTGGACCTGCCCAGCCGCGGGCGGGTGACGCTGGCGGGTTCGGACCTCAATGCGCTGGACGAGGAAGACCGCGCGCAGCTGCGCGCCCGCGAAGTGGGCTTTGTGTTCCAGAGCTTCCACCTGCTGCCGGCGCTGACCGCCGAAGAAAACATCGCACTGCCGCTGGAACTGGCCGGGCGCGAAGATCCCATGCGCGTGCGCGAGGTGCTGACGCAGGTGGGCCTGACCCATCGCGCCCGCCACTACCCGCGCCAGCTGTCCGGTGGCGAGCAGCAGCGCGTGGCGCTGGCACGGGCGTTCGTGGCCAAACCGCGCATCCTGTTCGCCGATGAGCCCACCGGCAGCCTGGACCAGGCCACCGGCCAGCAGATCAGCGACCTGCTGTTCGCACTCAACGCCACCAGCGACACCACCCTGGTGCTGGTCACCCACGACCTGCGCCTGGCCCAGCGCTGCCAGCGCATCTACCGGCTCGATGGCGGGCGCCTGGTGGACACCGCGGCCGGCGTATCCGCATGAACGTGGTCAAACATGCCGCGCGCGCCCTGCGCCGCGAATTCCTTGCCGGAGACCTGCTGACCGTCTTCGCCGCGCTGGTGCTGGGCGTGGCGGTGATGACCGCGGTGGGCACGCTGGTCAACCGGGTCACCCTTGCGCTGACCGGCAGCGCGGCGGAAATGCTGGGCGGCGACCTGGGCCTGAACGCCCGCGACGACATTCCCCAGGCCTTCGCCGATGCCGCGCGCGAACGTGGGTTGGCCAACACCCGCATGGTCAGCTTCCCCACCGTACTGTTCCATGGCGAGGCCAGCCAGATGGCCAACATCAAGGCGGTGAGCGAAGGTTATCCGCTGCGCGGGCAGCTGCTGGTCAGCCGCGGCCTGCAACGCAGCACGCCCGAACCGGCCGGCGCGCCGCCCGCCGGGCAGGCCTACGCCGATCCGCGGTTGATGCAGGCGCTGGGCCTGAAGGTGGGCGACGCGCTGGAGTTCGGCGCGGGCAGCCTGACTGTCACCCGCGTGCTGCAGGCCGAACCGGACACCTCCGGCGAGCTGATGCAGCTCTCGCCGCCGCTGCTGGTCAACCGCGCCGACGTCGACGCGGCCGGCCTGCTCGGCCCCGGCAGCCGCGCCTCGTACCGGATGATGTTCGCCGGCGCGCCGGAGGCGATTGCCGACTTCCGCGCGTGGCTGGCACCGCAGGCCAAGGGCTACCGCATCGTCGGCATCGCCGACACCCAGCGCGGCGTGCGTGGTGCGTTCGACCTGGCCGGCCGCTTCCTGTCACTGGCCGCCCTGCTGGCGGTGCTGCTGGCCGGCGTGGCCACCGCGCTGGCGGCCAACCGCTTCGCACTGCGCCGGATCGACCAGGTGGCCATCCTGCGCTGCCTGGGCGCCCGCCAGCGCGACATCCTCAGCGCCATGGCGCTGC
>NZ_QAIW01000455.1:4377-4871 GCF_003061285.1 Stenotrophomonas sp. HMWF003
CGTGCTCAACCGCAGCTTTGCCGCCCTGCCGCCGAGCTCGCTGCTGGTCTACCTGGCCGCGCTGGCCGCCACGGTGGCGCTGACCGTACAGGCCACCGGTGATGTGAAACTGGCGGCCTGGGTACTCGGCGGTCTGGCGGCCCTGGCGGCGCTGGCCGGCGCGCTGGGCGCGTTCCTGCTGTGGTTGCTGCGTGGCCTGCAGCCGCGCCTGCGCGGGCGCTGGAAGCTGGGCCTGGCTGCCCTCACCCGTCGCCGGGGTCTGGCGGTGCTGCAGCTGGTGGGCCTGTCGCTGTCGCTGTGCGCGCTGTTGCTGCTGTCGGTGATCGGGCCGGGGCTGCTGGCGCAGTGGCGCGACCGCTTGCCGGTGGACACGCCCAACTACTTCCTGATGAACATCCAGCCCGAACAGCGCGGCGCCGTGCTGAGCACCCTGCAGGGGCTGGGCGTGGCCGCGCCGGGGATCGAACCGTTCAGTACCGGGCGCCTGCTGGCGG
>NZ_QAIW01000456.1:0-845 GCF_003061285.1 Stenotrophomonas sp. HMWF003
GGCCTGCAGCGGCGCCGGCGCGTTGCCGGCCACCGCCACTTCCATATGGCCCAGGTCGCCGCGTGCCACCAGGCCCAGCCGCGCGGGCGTGCGGCCCAGCGGCGCCGGCAGGCGCGCGCCGATGGTGATGTCGGTGTCGTAGTCGCTGCGTGGCAGGTAACGCCCGTCCACGCGGAAGTAGCCCAGGTCGCTGTCGATCTTGAGCTGGCTGGCGCGGAATTCGCCGTTGGCGATTTCCACCCCGCCGCGCAGCGTGTCGATGGCGATCAGCGGCTGCTGCGCCTGGGTGATGCGGAAGCCATCGATGATGATGGTGTCGGCCTGGATCGCCAGCGGCATTTCAATCTGCGGCAGCGAGTCCGGCCACGACGGCAGTTCGAACGGCTCATCGCTCTTGGCCAGGTTCAGCGAGGCGTTCTTGAGCTGCAGCGCGTCCAGCTGCAGCTTGCGGCCGAGCAGCGGGCGGATGTCCGGATCGAGATAGGCGCGCTCGGCGGTGAAGTGGATATCGTCGTAACGGAAATCCAGGTCGTGCAGCACCAGGGGCCCGGCGACGGGACCATCGACCTTGCTCCAGGTCAGCGTGGCGCCCACCGGCAGCCGCGCCACCACCTGGGCCAGCAGCACGTCGCGACCGGCCACGGTCTGCAGCAGCCAGTACACCAGCAGCAGCGCCAGCAGCACCAGGCCCAGCACGGTGAAGCCGGACCACGCCCAGAAGCGGCGCTTGCGGTAGAAACGCACGCGCGGCGGCGGCGTGGCGGGTGCGGACGGGGTCGGCGTGCTCACAGGTCCGCTCCGATGTTCAGGTACAGCTGGAACTGCGAATCCGGGTTGTTCAGACC
>NZ_QAIW01000456.1:855-1717 GCF_003061285.1 Stenotrophomonas sp. HMWF003
CCCACCGGCGATTTCCAGCGCACGCCGAAGCCCACGCCGGTGTGCAGGTCGATGGTGTTGTCGAACGCGCTGCCGGTGTCGACGAATACCGCCGCACCCCAGGGGCCGCCCTTGAAGTAATGCTCATACTCGGCCGAGCCGACCACCAGGTTCTTGGCACCCAGCGCGAACTTGTCCGGCGCCGGCGTACGCGGCCCGACTTCGCGGAACGCGTAGCCGCGGATGCTGCGGTCGCCACCGGCGAAGAAGCGCAGGCTGGGCGGCATCGCCACCAGGTCGCTGGTCCAGGTGGTGCCGCCTTCGCCGCGCAGGATCAGGCGGTCGCTGTCGCCGATCGGCACGTACCAGCGCAGCACCATGTTGGCCTGCACGAAACTGGTGTCCGAACCCACGCCTTCCACGCCACCGCGCAGCGTCGCGCTGCCACTGATGCCGCTGCGCGGGAACAGCTCGTCGTCCACGTTGACGTAGTCGGCCACCAGCTGCGGGTAGACCAGGGTCGAGGTGTTGTAGAGCGCATCGTTGAACTCGGTGCCCGACGCGTAGCGCCAGCGCTCGCGCAGCGCGTTGATCGAGGCGATCGCCGTCCAGTGTTCGTTGATTTCACCGCTGCGGCTGGCCGACAGCTTGAAGTTGCGCAGGTCGATGTAGTCGGTCTGCTCATCGTAGGCACTGGCGGTGAAGGCATACCAGCCATCCAGCCAGGTGAAGGCCGGAATGCGGTAACTGGTGACCAGACTCTTGCGCTTCTGCGCATAGTCCAGCTGGGTGTTCATCTTGTGGCCGCGGCTGTTCAGGAACCGCCGCTCCAGACCACCGCGCACACCGGCGCCGCTCTCGCTGCCGTAGCTCAGACCGGCGG
>NZ_QAIW01000456.1:1756-5999 GCF_003061285.1 Stenotrophomonas sp. HMWF003
ACGTCCACCGGCACGTCACCGTTGGCATCGGCCTGGTCCGGGCGTGGCTGGATGTCGATCACGCTGAAGTAGTCCAGCTTGGTCAGCGATTCGCGCAGGCGGTCCAGCTTGCCTTCATGGAAATAGCTGCCCTTTTCCCAGTACACCAGCGGGTCGAACAGCGTGTCGACGAAGTAATCCTGGTGGAAGCGGATGTCGCCCATGTTGTAGCGGCGACCGCTGTCCCAGGTCAGGTCGATGTCGGCGGCATTCTCGGCGCGGGTGACCTGCACCTGGCGCTGGGTGTAGTCGGCATCGAAGTAGCCGCGTTCGGCCAGCCGCCGGGTCACGGTGATCTTGCTGGCTTCGTACTGGGTATGTTCGAAACGCTGCCCCTTGCGCGGCTTGAACTTCTCCAGGTCTTCCTGCAGGTACTGGTCCAGCTGCGCCGGCCCGGTGATGTCGATGTGCTCGCGCCGGACCAGCGTGGGCGGGCCCTTGTCGACCTGGATCACCACGCGCAGGTTTTCGCCCTCGCGCGGGCTGTCCACCTTGATCACCGGGTTGTAGTAGCCGAACGGCTCCAGGGCTTCACGGGTCTGGCGCTCGGCCTGGGACAACAGATACTCCAGCCGCGACTCGCCCTGGGGCTTGCCGATGGTGTCGTACAGCGACAGCGAGACCTCGATGTTCTCGATCATCTCGGCGTCGTCGCCCTTGTCCAGTCCTTTGATTTCCACCTTGTCGATGGTCCCGCGTGCGTGTGCCACCGAGGCGGTGACCAGCGACAGGAACATCAGGGGAAGGGCGTAATTCTTTGGCTGCATGGGGACAGCATAACGGGCCATTGCGAGCATGCGAAATCGGCGGGGCTGTTTCAGAATGACGGTGAAGGCCCCGTTAAAATCGCGCAGAACATCGGCTACGTCGTTTTCCACCCGGTCGATGCCGACACCTCGCCGGACAGATCCGTCCGCACGCGCGTGCGGCAGTGCCAATGCGGCCGACACCCGCGCACATGACAGGCCTGAAATGCAGAAGGCGCGAGCGGCCGGGGCCGTCGCGCCTTCTGCGTTACCACCTGCGGGCAGGGCTGCCCGCCACACCTCAGCTGGACAGGTGCTCGATCGCCGCCACGCTGCCCAGGCGGTCGCCCAGGCGCTTGAGCAGCGCCAGGCGGTTGCCACGCAGCGCCGGGTCTTCGGCATTGACCATCACCGCATCGAAGAACGCGTCCACCTGCGGGCGCAGGCGCGCCAGGCGGTTCAGCACGCTCACGTAGTCCTTGTGGTGCAGGCTGGCGTTGCTGTCGTCGATGGCCGCTTCCACCGCCTCGGCCAGTTCGCTCTCGGCCGGTTCGGCCAGCAGCGCCGGGTCGACCATGCCGGGAATGTCACCTTCGGCCTTGCGCAGGATGTTGCGGATGCGCTTGTTGGCCGCGGCCAGCGCATCGGCTTCGGGCAGCGCCGCGAAGATGCCGATGGCGTCGATGCGGCGGTCCAGGTCATACAGCGACGCCGGCTTCAGCTCGGCCACCGCGTTGAAGTGCGTGGCCGGCACGCCCTTGTCGGCGTAGTAGCCGCGCAGGCGGTCCAGGATGAAGTCGTACAGCTCCTGCGGCAGCGCCTCGGTCTTGCGCTCGGCACTGGGCTGCACGGCGGCCGGCAGGCCGGCCAGGGCGCTGTCCACCAGCGCGCGCAGGTCCAGGTCGAACCCGCTTTCGATGATCGTACGGGCCAGGCCCAGTGCATTGCGGCGCAGCGCGAACGGGTCCTTGTTGCCGGTCGGCTTGAGGCCCGCGGCGAAGCCACCGGCCAGCGTATCCAGGCGTTCGGCGATGGCCAGCACCTTGCCCAGCGCCGACAGCGCGATGTCATCGCCGCCGAAGCGGGGCTGGTAGGCCTCGTCGATGGCCAGCGCAACCTCGGGCGACTCGCCGCCGGTCAGCGCGTAATGCCGGCCGGCGATGCCCTGCAGCTCCGGGAACTCGTTGACCATGCGCGACTGCAGGTCGTTCTTGGCCAGCAGCGCGGCGCGCTTGGCCAGCACCGGGTCGGCGCCCACCTGCGGGGCGATCACCCCGGCCAGCGCCACCACGCGGCCCACCTTGTCGGCCACGCTGCCCAGCTTGGCCTGGTAGGTCACGGTCTTCAGGCCGTCGCCCATCGATTCCAGGCCCTGCTTGAGGTCCTCGTCGAAGAAGAACTTGGCGTCGGAGAAGCGCGGGCGGATCACCCGCTCGTAGCCCTTGGCGACCTCGTTCACGTCCTTCGATTCGATGTTGGCGATGCCGATGAATTTCTCGGTCAGCTTGCCGCCGGCATCGAGCACCGGGAAGAACTTCTGGTTGATTTCCATCGTCTCGATCAGCGCTTCCTGCGGCACCGCCAGGAATTCGCGCTCGAAACTGCACAGCACCGGTGCCGGCCATTCCACCAGGTTGACCACCTGTTCCAGGTTGTCATCGGTGATCCGCGCCTGGCCACCGGCCTTGGCCGCGGCGGCGTTGACCTGTTCGACGATGCGCGCACGGCGCACGTCGGCGTCCACCAGCACGAAGGCGGCCTGCAGCGAGCTGATGTAGTCCTCCGGCGAGGACAGCCACACGGTCTTGTCGTGCATGAAGCGATGGCCGCGGCTCATGCGGTCGGCCTTCAGGCCCAGCACTTCGGCCTCGATGATCTCGGTGCCGTGCAGCAGTACCAGCCAATGCACCGGGCGGGCGAACCCGTAGGCGTGGCTGCCCCAGCGCATCGGCTTGGGAATCGGCATCGCGGCGATCGCCTCGCGCAGGATCTCCGGCAGCAGCGCGGCGGTGCGCGCGCCCGGGGTGGTGGAACGGTGTACGAAGCGCTCGCCCTTGGCGTCGCTGGTGCGCTCCAGCGCGCTCCAGTCGATCCCGGCCTTGGCCGCGAAGCCCTGCAGCGCCTTGGTCGGCTGGCCCTCGGCATCCAGCGCGATGTTCAGGTACGGGCCCAGCACTTCGCTGTGCTGTTCGGGCTGCTCCACGGCCACGCCCGGCAGCAGCACGGCCAGCCGGCGCGGAGTCGACAACGGCTTGGCATCGCCGCGTTCAACGGCCACGCCCCGCTTGGCCAGGCCATCGACCACGCCATCGAAGAACGCCTGGGCCAGGCCCGGCAGCGCCTTCACCGGCAATTCTTCGGTGCCCAGTTCAATCAGCAGCGGCTGCATCGTGCTCATGCCTGCACCTCCTTGGCGGCGACGGCTTCGAGGCGCTTGGCCTCGTACAGCCTGGCCACCGCCTGGGCCAGCGCGCGCACGCGCAGGATGTAGCGCTGGCGCTCGGTCACGCTGATCGCACGGCGCGCGTCCAGCAGGTTGAAGGCATGGCTGGCCTTGCACACCTGCTCATACGCCGGCAGCGGCAGGCCCACATCGACCAGCTTCTGGGCTTCCTTTTCGCAGGCGTCGAAGCGGTGGAACATTTCCTCCACGTCGGCGTATTCGAAGTTGTATGTGCTCTGCTCGATCTCGTTCTGCAGGTACACATCGCCATAGGTCACCGGGGTGCCATCCGGACCGTAGGTCCACACCAGGTCATAGACGTTGTCGCAGTTCTGCAGGTACATGCACAGGCGTTCAAGACCGTAGGTGATCTCGCCCAGCACCGGCTTGCACTCCAGGCCGCCGGCCTGCTGGAAGTAGGTGAACTGGGTCACCTCCATGCCGTTGAGCCACACTTCCCAGCCCAGGCCCCAGGCGCCCAGCGTGGGCGATTCCCAGTTGTCCTCGACAAAGCGCAGGTCATGCACCAGCGGGTCGATGCCCAGCGCCTTGAGCGAATCCAGGTACAGCTGCTGGATGTTGTCCGGGCTGGGCTTCATCGCCACCTGGTACTGGTAATACCGCTGCAGGCGGTTCGGGTTTTCGCCATAGCGGCCATCGGTGGGACGGCGCGAGGGCTGCACGTACGCGGCGTTCCAGCTTTCCGGACCGATCGAGCGCAGGAACGTGGCCGGGTGGAAGGTGCCCGCACCGACCTCCAGGTCGAGCGGCTGGATCAGCACGCAGCCCTGCTGCGCCCAATACTGGTTGAGGGTCTGGATCAGGCCCTGGAAAGTGATGGGAACGTTCGTGGTGACGGACATGCGGCGGATTCTTGCCTGCAGGAGGGGTGCGCTAGTATAGCCAGCGACCGCGTTGCCGCCTTCCGGACGGCCCACCCCATTACTGCGCGCCTGGCGCGCTTCGAGGACTTTGGCGGATGGATCAGCGCCCCCCGGTACCTTTCGCCCACGCC
>NZ_QAIW01000456.1:6039-15763 GCF_003061285.1 Stenotrophomonas sp. HMWF003
CCGCTGGCGGTGAACTCGGGCTGGAGCGGCTGACCGAATGGCTGGCCACCCGCACCGGCAGCCGCTACCTGCGCATCGACCCCACCCGCGTGGACGTGGCCTCGGTGACCGCCGTGGTGTCCCATGCCTACGCACGCCGCCACCGCTTCCTGCCGCTGGCGGTAGACAGCGAGCGCCTGCTGGTGGCCACCAGCGAGCCGCTGGTGCAGGAGTGGCTGAGCGACCTGCAGCACCTGACCCGGCGCCGCATCGAGCTGGCGATGGTCAACCCGCTCGACCTGCACCGCTACACCATGGAATTCTTCGGGGTCACCCGCTCGGTGCGTGGCGCGCGCGGCGACGTGCGCGGCGAAACCAACGGCACCCTGCCCAGCTTCGAGCAGCTGGTGGAACTGGGCCGCGCCGGCGACGTCAACGCCGACGACCAGCACATCGTGCACATCGTCGACTGGCTGCTGCAGTACGCCTACGAACAACGCGCCTCGGACATCCACCTGGAGCCGCGCCGCGACATGGGCCGCATGCGCTTCCGCATCGACGGGGTGCTGCACAAGGTGTTCGAAGTGCCGCCGGCGGTGATGACCGCCGTGGTCAGCCGCATCAAGGTGCTCGGGCGCATGGACCTGGCCGAGCGCCGGCGCCCGCAGGACGGCCGCATCAAGACCCGCTCGCCGGGCGGCCGCGAGGTCGAAATGCGCCTGTCCACCATGCCCACCGCGTTTGGCGAGAAGTGCGTGATGCGCATCTTCGACCCGGATGCCGCGTTCAAGAGCATCGACCAGCTCGGCTTCAGCCCGCAGGAAGCGGCCGGCTGGACCGCCCTGGTCGAGCGCCCGCACGGCATCGTGCTGGTCACCGGCCCCACCGGCTCGGGCAAGACCACCACCCTGTATTCCACGCTCAAGCGGCTGGCCACGCCGGACGTCAACGTGTGCACGGTGGAAGACCCGATCGAGATGATCGCGCCGGAATTCAACCAGATGCAGGTGCAGACCAACATCGACCTGGATTTCGCCAGCGGCGTGCGCACCCTGCTGCGGCAGGACCCGGACATCATCATGATCGGCGAAATCCGCGACCTGGAAACGGCGCAGATGGCGGTGCAGGCCTCGCTCACCGGGCACCTGGTGCTGTCCACCCTGCACACCAACGACGCGCCCTCGGCGATCACCCGCCTGCTCGACCTGGGCGTGCCGCACTACCTGCTGGCGTCCACCCTCAACGGCATCCTGGCCCAGCGCCTGGTGCGCACCCTGTGCCCCAACTGCAAGGTGCCGCGCCCGCTCAGCGCGGCCCAATGGGCGGTGCTGGCTGATGCCGATGAAGCATTACCTGAGTCACCCACGCCATATGCACCGGCCGGCTGCATCGACTGCCGGCGCACCGGTTACCTGGGCCGGGTAGGGCTGTATGAGTTGCTGCCATTGGGTTCGCGCCTGCGCAGCCTGATCCGCGCGGACATGGATCTGGCCGCTTTCAACCGTGCCGCGCGTGCTGAAGGGCTGCGAACCCTGCGCCGCGCGGGACTTGAAAAGGTGGCCGCAGGGCTGACTACAATCGAGGAAGTCCTGTCAGTGCTGCCGCCCCCGGATGAATTCCGCCCCGTTCCTGATTCTTGAAACCGGCCAACCCGTCGCCTCGCTGCGTCGGTACGGGCGTTTTCCGCACTGGATACGCGTCGCCGCCGGGCTGGACGCCGACGAAACGGTGGTGGTGGACGTCGAACATGGCGGCGCCCTGCCCGACCACCGCCACTTCGCCGGGGTGATCGTCACCGGCTCGGCCGCCTACGTCACCGACCGTGCCGACTGGAGCGAGCGCAGCGCGCAGTGGCTGCGCGGCGCGGTCCACGACGACCGCCCGGTGTTTGGCATCTGCTACGGCCACCAGCTGCTGGCGCACGCCCTGGGCGGCGAGGTGGCCTACAACCCGGCTGGCCGCGAGTCCGGCACCATCGAGCTGGCCCTGGACCCGTCGGCCAGCAGCGACCCGCTGTTCGCCGGCCTACCCGAGCGCTTCCCGGCCCACGCTACCCACATGCAGACGGTGCTGCGCGCACCGGAGGGCGCGTCGATCCTGGCGCGCTCGGCGCAGGACAACTGCCACGCCTTCCGTTTCGGCCGCCAGGCCTGGGGCGTGCAGTTCCACCCGGAGTTCGCCACCCACCACATGCGTGGCTACGTGCGCGCCCGCGCCGAGTGCATCCGCAGCCACGGCGGCTGCGCCCGCAGCGTGGCCCGCGGGGTCAGCGCGGCCCCGCTGGCGCGGCAGCTGCTGCGTCGTTTCGTGCGCCAGGCCCGCAACGCCTGAGCCGCCTGCCGGGCACTGCGACGCAGCGTCCCGGCGATGCGGCCCGGCCTTCAGGTGGCGCGTCCGGAAAACAGGGATAATCGAACGGATTCGGGGCGGCTGCGCCCCTTCCCCCTGCTTCCGGAATGGTATGAGCGAGATTCGCAAGCTGCCCGCATCGGCCGGCGCCCAATGGCTGCTGGACGCGTTTTCCCTGTATGCCCGCGCACCGATGCAACTGGCCGTGATCGGCGTGGTGTGGATGCTGACCACCTCGCTGATCCTGCTGCTGGCCCAGCTGCTGCCGGGCTGGCTGGGGCTGATGGTGCAGTTGTTGTCGCTGGCGGTGGGCCCGCTGATGTTCGGCGGCATGCTGTGGGCCGTGAGCGAGATCGACCAGGGCCGTCCCGGCCTGCCGACCCACCTGCTGCAGCCCATCCGCGACCGTCGCGTGACCCACCTGCTGGTGCCGCTGGCGATCCAGCTGATTGCCATCGTCGCCCTGGGCACGTTGCTGTTTGCGTTGATCGGCAGCGAAGGCTTCAGCGCCTTCAACGACCTGCTGCACCGCGCGCAGGAACTGCAGCAGTCCGGCAAGCAGCTCAGCAACGAAGAGACCCTGGCGTTGATGGCCAACGTGCCGGTCAAGCGCATCATGCTGTGGATCCTGATCGCCTTCGCCACCTTCGTGGCGCTGAGCATGGCCATGTTCGCGCAGCCGGCGCTGGTGGTGTTCGATCGTCAGAGCGGCATGCATGCGCTGCGCATGAGCCTGCAGGGCTGCATCGAGAACTTCCCGGCCATGGCCGTGTTCATGGTGCTGGGCCTGATCGCGGCGATGTGCATCTACTTCCTGGTGTTCGTGCTGATGCAGGTAGCCCTGCTGCTCGGCGGCATGGGAGCGGCCGCATTCGTCATGCAGCTGTCGATGACCACCGTGATCATGCCGCTGTACGTCGGCGCGGTGTACGCCGCCTGGAAGCAGATGTTCGCGCACCGCGGTCGCACGCCGCCGCCCGTGCCGGGCGGCCCCGGCAACGTGTTCGCGGCCTGATCGACACCCACAAAAAACCCCGGCATCTGCCGGGGTTTTTTCTGTGCGACCCGATCACCCGGCCGGCTTCACCACCGACGAGGGCACCAGCCACCGCGCCGCGTGAATGCCCAGCTCGTACAGCACGCACATCGGGATCGCCAGCAGCAGCTGCGACACCACGTCCGGCGGGGTCAACACCGCGGCCACCACGAAGATGCCCACCACCGCATAGCCACGGCTTTCCTTGAACTGCTGCGGCGACACCCAGCCCAGCAGCACCAGGATCACCATCGCCACCGGCAGCTCGAAACTGGTGCCGAACGCGAAGAAGATCGCCAGCACGAAATCCAGGTAGGCGTTGGCATCCGGGGTGATCGCAATCACTTCGGGGCGGAAGGTGGTCAGGAAGTGGAAGACCGCCGGCAGCACCAGGAAGTAGGCGAACGCGCACCCCAGGTAGAACAGCAGCACCGACGACGCCAGCAGCGGCACCGCCAGGCGCTTCTCGCGCGCATACAGACCGGGCGCCACGAACGACCACAGCTGGTACAGCAGCCACGGCACGGCCACGAACAGGGCCACGAAGAAGGTCAGCTTCAACGGCGCGAAGAAGGCGCCGGCCGGGTTGGTCGCAATCATCGTCTGCCCGTTGGGCAGCTGCGAGATCAGCGGTTCGGCCAGCCACGTGTAGATCTTGCGCGAGAACGGCAGCAGTACCAGCAGTACCGCGAGCAGGCCGACGATCGCGCGCACCAGGCGCGCACGCAGCTCAATCAGGTGTTCCACCAGCGAGCTTTCCGGGTACTCGTGTTCGCTCATCGCGGTGCCTGCTCGTCGCGCGGCAGCGGCGCGTCCTGTGCGGTGTCGGGGTGGGGCGCGCCAACCGGCGCCGGTTCCACCGTGTGGGCCGCACGCGGCGCAGTGCCATCGATGCCGGGCGGGGCCATCGCGTCACGCACCGGCTCGGCCACCTCGATGGGATCGTCCGCCACCACGTGCTGGGCCACGCTCGCCGGGGAGCCGGGCGCGGGGCCGGTCATCACCGGCTCGTCCGCCGCGGCGGCCACGTCATCGCCACGTCGGGCCACGTCCTGGCGCATCAGCTCGGCTTCGCGGCGCACCGCTTCACCGCTGGCGCGCAGCTGCGCCTCGGTGTCCTGCACCGATGCCTGCACGTCGCGGAACTGCCGCTTGATCTCATCGGCGTGCAGTTCCCGCTCCAGCTCCTGCTTCACCGAATCCCACTGGGTGCGTGCACGCCGCACCCACAGCCCGGCAAAGCGCGCGGCCTTGGGCAGGCGCTCGGGACCGAGCACGACCAGGGCCACGACCGCGATGACCAGCAGTTCACTGAAACCGATATCGAACACGCCCGCCGGTCCCGATCAGCGCGGGTCGCGATCGTGCTCGGTCTGCGACGTGGTCGTCGAGTCCTGCGGGCGCGAGGCGTCGTTGAGCTGCGCCTTCGGCTTGTCCTCGTCGTGCATGCCCTTCTTGAATTCCTTGACGGCGCTGCCAAGGTCCTTGGCGCCGCTGGTCAGCTTCTTGGTGCCGAACACCAGCAGAACGATGACCAGCACGACCAACCAATGCCAGATGCTGAAACTGCCCATGAGCCGCTCGCGTTACGTAGTGATCAGACGGTTGAGCATAGCGCACCGGGTGTTAGCCGGCGCGCGTGACGAAAGTCAGTTGCCGTCCAGCGATTCGGTGCGTACTTCACCCTCGCCCACGGACTGGAAGCCCTGCTGGGCGGCGGGCTGGGCCGGGGTCGGCTGCAGCGGTGCCGTGGTCGCCCCGGACGCCGGTGCCTGTTCAGCCACGGGTGCGGCGACCGGAGCGGCCTGGCGCGCGGCCGGGGCCGGTGCGCTGCCGGCGGTGCCACGCTTTTCGCGGGCGGTGTAGGTGGCTTCTTCCAGGCGGTCGCGGAAGGCGACCACGTCGATCGACGGCGGTTCGCCCATGCGGCCCTCGAACACCATGCGCGGCGTGGTGTTGCTGCCGTAGGCGTCCAGGTTGGCGGCATCGTCGATCTGCAGCACCGCACCGTCCAGCGCGACCCCGGCGAACAGGCCACGGGCACGCGACCACGACCAGATCTCGGCCTTCAGCTGGCCATCGGTAGCCGCCGCCGCATTGCGCCCCACCGGGCCGGCCGCCACGCCGGCATCGGCGCCGAGGGTGAACTTGCCGTTGACCAGGTTGTCCAGGCTGCGGTCGTTGCGGAACACCAGCACCACGTCCGAGGACTGCACGCCGGCCTGGAAGCCGATGCTGCCGCCCGTGAGCTTCACGAACACCGGGTTGGACCAGCTGCCATCGGCGTTCTTGACCGACATCAGGCCATGTCCGCGGCGCCCGCCGATCACCAGACCGGCCTTGATCGTGTCGGGAATGACGACAATCGCGCGGCCTTCGTCCAGCAGCTTGTCGGGGATGCCCTGTTCGGGGATGTTCTGGATTTCATTGAGCACACGCACCGCATTGCGGGCGCGCTGGTCTTCCTGTGGTCCGGCCACTGCCTGGGTGGACAGCAGCAGGCTGGCGGAGATCAGCAGTACAAGGCTGAGGCGGCGCATGGGTGGGCTCCAGAAGTCGATCACACAAGATAGCGGTAGGTAGGACCATTGGTCGATACGCTTCCCGACGTTAGAAGCCCGGCGATGAATCCGCAATGAGTGATGCCGTCTATTGATATGCCCAACGCATCACAACGATGGGGCGAATCCATCCCGCCAATCGCGCAGAACTGCGAGAATGGGCCCATGCTCGACGCACCCGACACCGCCGTGCTGGCGGTCAATCTAGGCACGCCCGAGACGCCAACCGCCCCGGCGGTGCGTCGCTACCTGGCTGAATTCCTCAGCGATCCGCGCGTGGTCGCAATCCCGGCGATACTGTGGAAACCCTTGCTGTACGGGCTTATCCTGCCCCTGCGCAGCGGTCGCTCGGCGGCCAAATATGCCCAGGTGTGGCTGCCCGACGGCTCCCCGCTGATGGTCTACACGCGCCAGCTGGCGCAGGCCATGCAGGCGTTGATGCCCAACGTGCGGGTGCGCCACGCGATGCGCTACGGCGCCCCGGCACTGACCGCCGAGCTGGACCGGCTGGCCGCCGAAGGCATGCGCCGGATCGTGGTGTTGCCGCTGTATCCGCAGTATTCCACCACCACCACCGCCTCCATTGAAGACCAGGTGCGCGCGTGGCAGCCGCGCCACCCTGCCGTCACCGTCACCCTGGTGCGCGATTACGCGGTGGACCCGGACTGGGTGGCGGCCGTGGCCGGCAGCATCCAGCAGGCCTGGCAGCAGCACGGTCGCGGCGAAAAGCTGGTGTTTTCCTTCCACGGCATCCCGCAGCGGCTGGCCGACGCCGGCGATCCGTACCCGCAGCGCTGCGAAGCGAGCGCGCGCGCCATCGCCGATGCGCTGGGCCTGCCCGACGATGCCTGGCAGCTGACCTACCAGTCGCGCTTCGGTCGCGAGAAGTGGCTGCAGCCCTATGCCGAACCCACCCTGTGGGCCATGGCCGAGCGTGGCGTGCGCCGCATCGACGTGGTCTGCCCCGGGTTCGCCACCGACTGCCTGGAAACCCTCGAGGAAGTGGCCCTGGGCTTCACCGAAACCCTCGCCGCGCGCGGCGCGCAGATGCGCTACATCCCCTGCCTCAATGCGGCGCCCGAACACGCCCTGGCGTTGTCGCGGCTGAGCATCGCCGCGCTCGCATGACCCTGCAGCCCTTCACGCTAGAGGTGCAGGGCGTGCACGCCGCGGGACTGCGTGCGCCACAGCGCCAGGGCACGCGGGTGCTGGCCCTGCACGGCTGGCTCGACAACGCGGCCAGCTTCGTACCGCTGGCAGCGCAGCTGCCGGCGCTGGACCTGGTCGCCCTGGACCTGCCCGGCCACGGCCACAGCGCCCACCTGCCGCCGGACACCCAATACAACACGCCCGGTGCGATCTGCCACGTGCTGGATGTCGCCGATGCACTGGGCTGGGAACGCTTCACCCTGCTCGGCCATTCGATGGGCGCCGGCATCGCCAGCCTCACCGCCGCGGCCGCCCCGGAGCGGGTCGAGCGCCTGGTGGCGATCGAAGCACTCGGGGGCCTGCGCGGTCCCGAGGATGAAACCGCGCAGCGGCTGCGCGACCACGTGCGCGCCGCCCGTGCGCTGCCGGGCAGGAACCTGCGGGTGTTTGCCGACCTGGCCGCGCCGATCCGCGCACGGATGATGGCCAACCAACTCAGCGAGCCCTGCGCCCGCTTGCTGGTCGAGCGCGGGGTCAAACCGGTCGATGGCGGCTACAGCTGGTGCAGCGACCCGCGCCTGATGCTGCCCACCGCGTTGCGCCTGAGCGAAGCGCAGATCGACAACCTGCTCGCAGCGATCGCGTGCCCCACCCAGGTGATCTACGCCACGCCCGCGCAGTCGTATTACCCCGAACCCCTGCGCAGCGAGCGCATCGGCCTGCTGCGCGATGGCCGGCTGTCCGTGTTCCCCGGCACCCACCACCTGCACATGGAACATCCGCAGGTGGTGGCCGAAGTCATCAACGCCTTCCTCGCCGGCTGACGGCGGCCATCGGTCGCGTGTACCGCGTCGTACCGCGTCCAGCCCCTGCGGACTGCCCTGCGGCATCCTGACGCACTCAACTTCCCGGCCGCCGGGCCGATACCCGTAAGGCAGACCGGCACGTTCGGCCTGTGTCGCCGCTTGCTCCGCCGTCGCGAAGCCGCGCATCACTCCAAGGCTTCAGGGAAGGTCGTCGCAATGCCGTGTTGGCCGTGCCATCGCCCACAGGACCGGGCCATGCCGGCGGTGTTCCGCACCGTCGACGCGTCGGTATCGATGGCACGCGGCCTGCGCGCTTCTTCCCTCCTCGTCTTCCCCGCAGCGCCCACCGCATCGACGGTGATCGGCGCGCCCTTGGCCTGTCCGCCTCCGCGCGCGACCGGCCGTCCCTGCTTCTGAATCCCGGAGTCGCCATGTCTGCCCTTCCGCTTGTTGCACCGCGCCCACCCGACCGTGCCCGCGCGGCCCGTCCGCCCACCCTGTTGCAGCGCCTGGATGGCACCGTCGCGGTCGCCGCCGCGCTGCTGCTGGCCGCTGGCTGCGGTACCGCGCTGTGGCAGCGGCAGTGGGCGGTGGCGCTGACCGTCCTGGTGGCCACGCTGCTGCTGGCCGTGCTGGCGCTGCGTACCCGCCGACAGGCCGAGCGCTGGCAGCGCGACCTGCAGCAGGCCGACGCCGCCGCGCGTGCACTGGCCGACCAGCAGCAGCGCGCCGCCACCGTGCATGCCGAGGACGCGCAGATCCACCGCGCACTGGATGTCTCGCGTACCGCAATGATGCTCGCCGACAACGACCACGTGATCCGCTACGTGAACCGGTCGGTGGTGACGCTGTTGCGCAATCAGCAGACCAGCCTGCGTGAGGCGTTCCCCGACTTCGACGTCGACACGCTGGTGGGCAGCAGCATCCACCGCTTCCACGTCAACCCCGATCGCATCCGCGCCATCCTCAACACGCTGCAGCAGGTGCACCACGGCCGCGTGCGGATCGGCCCGGTGCATTTCGCCCAGGTGGTGACGCCGGTGTTCGATGACCATGGCCAACGCCTCGGCTTTGCCGTGGAATGGCATGACCGCACGGCGGAACTGCAGCTGGAAACCGCCGTGGCCGACATCGTCGCCGCCGCCGCCAAGGGCGACCTGGACCGCCGCCTGCCGTCGGCCGAGGGCACGGCCAGCTTCCTCGACGGCCTCACCGGCGGCATCAACCAGCTGCTGGAGAGCGTGGGGGGCACCGTGGGCGAAGTGCGCCGCGTGCTGGCTGCATTGGCCCGCGGTGACCTGGACCAGCGCATGCACGGCCAGTTCGAGGGCGCGTTCGCTGCCATGCAGCGCGATGCCAATGCCACCGCCGAACAGCTCACCGCCATGGTGCAGCGTATCCAGCAGTGCACCGGCGCCATCGCGCAGGCCGCCGGCGAGATCGCCAGCGGCAACAGCGACCTGTCCGAGCGCACCGAGCGCCAGGCCGCGCACCTGGAAGAGACCGCCGCCTCGATGGAGGAGCTGACCTCCACCGTGCGTCAGAACGCCGAGCATGCGCGCCAGGCCAGCACGCTGGCTCAGGGCGCCCAGGACGTGGCCGGCCGCGGCAGCGCGGTGGTTGGCCAGGTAGTCACCACCATGGAGGCGATCCAGACCGCGTCGCGGCGGATCGGCGACATCACCCGCGTCATCGACGGGATCGCGTTCCAGACCAATATCCTGGCGTTGAATGCGGCAGTGGAAGCGGCACGTGCCGGCGAGCAGGGCCGTGGGTTCGCAGTGGTCGCCAGCGAAGTGCGCACCCTGGCGCAACGCTCGGCCGAGGCGGCCAAGGAGATCAAG
>NZ_QAIW01000457.1:0-9203 GCF_003061285.1 Stenotrophomonas sp. HMWF003
GGTCGGGCCCATCACTGCGATCGCCAGCGGACGCTGGTCCACGGCCATCAGACGTCGTCCGGCCAGCGCGGCATTGCCGGGGCAGCGTCCACCCGCGGCATCGGTACCGCGTCCACCGCGGCCCACACCTTGAGGGCGTCGACCGTGGCAGCCACGTCGTGCACGCGCAGCAGCATCGCGCCGCGCTGGGCGGCGATCAGGTGCGCGGCGACCGAGCCGGCCACGCGGTCGCGCGGCTGCTCGCGGCCGGTCAGCTCGCCGATGCTGCGCTTGCGCGACAGGCCCGCCAGCATCGGCACGCCGAGGTCAAGAAAGCGCGCCGAGCGCGCCAGCAAGGTCATGTTGTGTTCGGTGGTCTTGCCGAAGCCGAAGCCCAGGTCGATGACCAGATGCTTTTTGGCCACGCCGGCCATCTCCGCCTGGAACATGCGCTCGGTCAGGAAACGATGCACCTCGGCCACTACGTCGTGGTAATGCGGGGTGTCCTGCATGCTGCCCGGCTCGCCCTGCATGTGCATCAGCACCACCGGCACGCCGAGCTCGGCGGCTGCCTCGAGCGCACCGGGCTGACGCAATGCATGGATGTCGTTGATCATGCCGGCGCCGGCCGCCACGGCAGCACGCATCACGGCCGGCTTGAAGGTGTCGATGCTGATCGGCACCGTGGTTTCCGCCGCCAGCCGTTGAATGACCGGGATCACCCGGCGCAGCTCTTCGTCCTCCGGCACCGGCGCGCTGCCGGGACGGGTGGACTCGCCGCCGATGTCCAGCAGGTCGGCGCCGTCGGCGACCAGTTGCAGGCCATGTGCGACCGCGGCCTCCATGGTGTCGTGCGCGCCGCCGTCGGAGAACGAGTCCGGGGTGACGTTGACGATACCCATCACGCGCGGGCGATCCAGCCGCAGCACGCGGCCGCCGCAATCGAGCTGGGGGGAAATGTCGAACATGGGCAGGTCCACGGAATACGCCAGCGCGTAGTTTACGCCGGGCTTTCGCCACCGGCCCGGGAATGCGGGGTGCTGCGCGGCAGCCCGTCGCTCAGCGTTGCTGGCGGCGCTTGCGATCCACGTAGAGGGTCTTGGCGATGCTCAGCAGGATGCCCACCGCAATGCCGATGCCGGCGCCGAGCAGGAAGTTGTCGCGGAACAGGCCGATGCCCACGCCCACCACCGTGGCGATCACCATTTCGGCAGTGTGCGACACCGGGGTCGGGGGCGGGATGGACATGGCAACTCCGGAACGGACGACGAAAACGAGGCGTCCATTATGGCGCGGAAACGACGAAGGCCGGGTTGCCCCGGCCTTCGTCATTCACATCACTGCCTGCTTACAGCTGCTCGGCAGGACCGGCGATCGGCGGCACCGGACGGGCGTCGCCGCCCTTGTCGTTGTTGCTGCCGTTGCCGCCGTCCTTGTTGGACTTTTCCCAGCCCATCGGCGGCGGCGGATCGCGACCTTCCATGACCGCGTCGATCTGCGGCACATCGATGGTCTCGTACTGCAGCAGCAGCTGCGACATGGTGTGCAGCTTGTCCAGGTTGGCGGTCAGCAGCTCGGTGGTACGGGCGTAGGCCTTGTCCAGGATGCTGCGCACCACTTCGTCGATGCGGCGGGCGGTGTCGTCGGAGACACTCTTGTGCTGGGTGACCGAACGACCCAGGAACACTTCATCGTCTTCCTCGCCGTAGGCAATCGGACCCAGCTCATCGGACAGGCCCCACTTGGTGACCATGTTGCGGGCCATCTTGGTGGCGCGCTCGATGTCGTTGGACGCACCGGTGGTGACCTTGTCGGTGCCGAAGATCAGCTCTTCGGCCACACGGCCGCCGTACAGCGAGCACAGCTGCGATTCGATCGCCACGCGGTTCATCGAGTACTTGTCGCCTTCCGGCAGGTACATGGTCACGCCCAGCGCGCGACCGCGCGGGATGATGGTGACCTTGTAGACCGGATCATGCTCGGGCACCAGGCGGCCGACGATGGCGTGACCGGCTTCGTGGTAGGCGGTGAGCGTCTTTTCTTCTTCGCTCATCGCCATCGAACGGCGTTCGGCACCCATCAGGATCTTGTCGCGGGCACGGTCGAAGTGATCCATGCGGACTTCCTTCTCGCCACCACGCGCGGCGAACAGCGCCGCCTCGTTGCAGAGGTTGGCCAGGTCCGCGCCGGAGAAGCCCGGGGTGCCGCGCGCGATCACCATCGGCTCGACATCGTCGGCAAGCGGCAGCTTGCGCATGTGCACCTTCAGGATCTGTTCGCGGCCGCGCACGTCGGCCAGGCCCACCACGACCTGGCGGTCGAAACGGCCCGGACGCAGCAGCGCCGGATCCAGCACGTCGGGACGGTTGGTGGCGGCGATGACGATCACGCCTTCGCCTCCCTCGAAGCCGTCCATTTCGACCAGCAGCTGGTTCAGGGTCTGCTCGCGTTCGTCATGACCGCCGCCCAGGCCGGCACCACGGTGGCGGCCGACGGCGTCGATTTCGTCGATGAAGATGATGCACGGCGCCTGCTTCTTGGCCTGCTCGAACATGTCGCGGACGCGGCTGGCGCCGACGCCGACGAACATTTCCACGAAATCCGAACCGGAGATCGAGAAGAACGGCACCTTGGCCTCACCGGCAATGGCGCGGGCCAGCAGGGTCTTGCCGGTACCGGGCGGACCGACCATCAGCACGCCGCGCGGGATCTTGCCGCCCAGCTTGGTGAACTTGGTCGGGTCGCGCAGGAAGTCGACCAGCTCGCCGACTTCTTCCTTGGCTTCGTCGCAGCCGGCGACGTCGGCGAAGGTGACCTTGATCTGGTCTTCGCCCTGCAGCTTGGCGCGCGACTTGCCGAAGGACATGGCGCCCTTGGAGCCGCCACCGCCGCCCTGCATCTGGCGCATGATGAACAACCAGAAGCCGATGATCAGGATCACCGGGAGGAAGTTCATCAGGATGGCGCCCAGCGAGATGCCGCTGGACGGCTCTTCCTGGACGATTTCCACGTTCTTGCCGCGCAGCACGTTGATCAGGTCACGATCGTAGGGCGCGGTGATGGTGGCCGACTGGCCGCCACGGGTGGTGTAGGACAGCTGGCTGGTGCCGCCGCGCACGTCACCGGCAAAGGTGACCTTCTGTACGTTGCCGCTGTCCACCTGGTCCAGGAACTGCGAATAGGTCGCGCCCTGGGCTCCCGCGCCGCTGCTCTTGGGCGAGAAGCTCTGGAAGACCACCATCAGCACCACGGCGACGACCACCCATAGCAGGAGGTTCTTGGTCAAGTCGTTCATCCTCATTGGCTCCGGTGTTCCTCTAATTCCTGACGCGATTCGTATGGTTGAGCTTACTTGATCTGCGTGCGTTTGCCCTGCCCCAAGGCATACACCTCGGGAGAGCGCTTGCGGGACGCTTCCGGCTTGCGGATGGCGACCTTGTCGTACCGGCGGCGCATTTCGCGCACGTAGTCGTCAAAGCCCACGCCCTGGAACAGCTTGATCAGGAACGCGCCACCCGGCTTGAGATGGTTGTCGGCAAATTCCATCGCCAACTCCGCCAGGTGCATCATCCGCGGCTGGTCGACCGCGTCCATGCCACTTTTATTGGGGGCCATATCCGACAGAACAAGGTCTACCGGCTGATTCCCCAGCATCGCTTCGAACTCCGATAGGACGGTCTGCTCCCTGAAGTCTCCGTGAAGGAACTCCACGCCGGCCAGCGGCGGCATCTCCAGGATGTCCAGGGCCAGTACCCGGCCGGTGTCGCCGATCTGCCGGCGCACCTGCTGGGACCAGCCGCCCGGGGCCGCGCCCAGGTCGACCACCACCATGTGCGGCTTCAGCAGCCGGTCACGCTCAAGCAGCTCCTCCAGCTTGTAAGCCGCGCGCGAGCGCATGCCCTCTGCCTGGGCCTTCTTCACGAAGGGGTCGGAAAAGTGTTCTTTCAACCAGCGTTGACTGCTCTTGCTGCGCGATACCATTGGTAATAGGGCCGGAACGGGTGGTCATGATACCCTGATCGCCCCAGATAACCGCTTGTTCCTGAATGTCTATTGCCCTGACCTCTGCCCAGACCCGCTTCCTCCGCGGCCATGCCCATGATCTGAAAGCCCTGCTGCAGATCGGCGGCAAGGGGGTCACGCCGGCCTTCCTGGCCGAACTGGAGGAAGTTCTGGAACGCCATGAACTGATCAAGGTGAAGGTGGCCGCCGAGGACCGCGACGCCCGTGACGCCATGATCGCCGAACTGACCACCGCCTCCGGCAGCGCGCTGGTGCAGCGCATCGGCCACGTGGCCGTGCTGTACCGCCCGAGCAAGGAAATGCGCCAGATCGTGCTGCCGCGCGGCTGATCCCGGACCCCACGATGCAACTGAGCCACGAACTGCCCGACTACGCCTACGCCCTGCGCGCCGCCGATGGCCGCACCGCGAAGGTGAATGACCGCACCCTGGCCAGCAGTTTCGTGCTGACCCCGGACACGCTGATCGAGGCGTGGCCGGTGGCCGAGATCAGCGCGTTGACCCCGGAGCACCTGCAGCCGGTGCTGGCGCTGAACCCGGCGCTGGTGGTGCTTGGCACCGGCGACACCCAGGTGTTTCCGCCGGCGGCCGTGATGGCCGCCTGCCTGACCCGTGGGATCGGCCTGGAAGTGATGAACAACCCGGCGGCCGCCCGCACCTTCAACATCCTGGCCGGCGAAGGCCGCAAGGTGGCGGCCGCGTTCATCCTGACCGGCTGAAACCGGCGATTTTCGTTCAGGAAAGGCCGCCGCGAGCGGCCTTTTTTGTGCCTGCGTCCCGGGCCTCGACAGCGACGCATGGCGTCGCTCTACCACCGGGGTCGCGGGATATGTGCGGTAGAGCCACCCCATGGGTGGCTGCGCGATGCGGCAGGGCCGGCATGGGTCCGGCGCCCGACAGCGACACATGGTGTCGCTCTACCACCGGGGATGCGGGATATGTCCGGTAGAGCCACCCCATGGGTGGCTGCGCGGTGCGATGGAGCCGGCATTGATCCGGCGCCCTACAGCGACGCATGGCGTCGCTCTCCCCCCCCGGTTGGGATGTGCGGGGGTAGAGCCGACCGTTGGTCGGCTGCGCTGATTACCGCGGCGGCAGGTACAGCAGCGGGTCGACCGGCTTGCCGTTGTAGCGGATCTCGAAGTGGAGCATGTCGCGGGTGGTGCCGGTACGGCCCATCTCGGCGATCTGCTCACCGGCCTTCACGCTCTGGCCCTCGTTGACCAGGCGCTTGCGGTTGTGGCCATAGGCCGACAGCCACTGGTCACTGTGCTTGATGATGATCAGCTCACCGAAGCCGACCAGGCCGGCACCGGAATACACCACTACGCCCTGCGCGGTGGCGCGGACCGGCTGGCCGCTGCTGCCGGCGATGTCCACGCCCTGCTTGGTGACGTCGGCACCCACGAACCGGCCCACCAGTGCGCCATCGGCCGGCCAGCGCCAGCTGATGTTGCTCTTGATGGCGGTGGTCGGCGACGGCGTCGGCGTGGCCACCGGGGTGGTCGTGCCGGGACGCGGCGCGGTCACTACGGTGGTCGGTGCCCGACCCGGTGCGCCGCCGCCCGGATACAGCTTGAGGGTCTGCCCCGGGTAGATGGTGTACGGCTCGGACAGCCCGTTCCAGGCGGCCAGGTCACGCGGGGTGATGTTGTGGATGCGCGCCAGCGCATACAGGGTGTCGCCCTTGCGGATCACCGCGGTCTGGCCCGGCTTGGCCACCGAGGCCTGCGGCGTGGTGTGCACCGTGCTGCCGCCCCGGCCACCGGCCGGCTTCACCACCGTCGCGGTACCGCACGCGCCCAGCGTGGCCACCGCCAGCAGCAGCGCCGTGGCGCGCATTCCCTTGTTCAACCGATCAGCACTCATGCGAACTTCGACCTCCAGACAAGCCAGGCGACCAGCGCCACGACCAGCACGGTCGCGATCCAGCCCAGCGGTTCAATCCAACGCCGCAGCGCAGCTTCCGCGCGCGGTCCACCAATACGGATCACCGCGGCCAGCACGAACACGCGCTTGCCCCGGCCGATCAACATGCTCAGGAAGTACTGCGGCAACGGCACGCCGACGATACCCGATGCCCATGTGAAGACTTTCATCGGGATCGGCATGAAGCCGCCCAGCACCAGGAAGGTGAACACCGCCCAGGGCGACTCGGCCATCTTCGCCTGCACCACCGCGATGCCGCTCTCGATGCTGCCCAGCATGCCCAGCGCGGCGAACACCGGCTTGAGCACTTCAAAGGCGTAATGCCCCAGCGCATAGCCGACCAGTGCACCGGCCATCGAGCCGGACAGGCTCAGGGTGGCGAACCACCAGCCGCGCTTGGGCTGGGCCACGCACATCGGCGCCAGCATCACCTCGGGCATCACCGGGAAGATGATGGCCTCGATGAAGCTGAGCACGGTGAGATAGGTCGGGGCGCGCTCGTGCGCGGCCCACTTCATCGCCCGCTCGTACAGCGGACCAAAGATCTTCATGACGTAACGCTCCTGGGAATCAATCCAGCATGCCAGACAGCAACGGCACGAACGTGACCGGCGCCAGTACCTGCTGTTCAATGCTGCCGTCGTCGCGACGGGTCAACTGCACCAGCGACTGCGCACCGGGACCACCCACCGGGGCCACCAGGCGGCCGCCCACGGCCAGCTGTTCAACCAGTGCATCGACCAGTGCCGGTGCCGCGGCGGTCACCACGATCGCATCGAAGGGACCATGCTCGGCCCAGCCGGCGCGGCCATCGTCGTGCTTGGTGCGGATGTTCATGCCCAGCGCCCGAAAACGCTTGCGCGCTTGCCGCAGCAGGTCGCCGATGCGCTCCACGGTGTAGACCTCCAGCCCAACCGCGCCGAGCACCGCGGCCTGGTAGCCCGAACCGGTGCCCACTTCCAGCACGGTCTTCGGTGCGCACTTCAGCACCGCCTCGGTCATGCGCGCCACCACCCACGGCTGGGAGATGGTCTGGCCGTGGCCGATCGGCAGCGCGGTGTCTTCGTAGGCGCGCGAGGCCAGCGCTTCGTCGATGAACAGATGCCGGGGCACCACGCGGATGGCATTGAGCGTGTCTTCGTCGGCGATGCCGGCCTCGCGCAGGCGCTCGACCAGCCGGTCGCGCACGCGCTGGGAGGTCATGCCGATGCCGACCGCTTCGGGCTGCAGGCGCAGGCGCGGGCTCATGCCGGCTGGTCCAGCGCGGCGGTCAGCCCACCCACCCAGCTGGCCACCTTCTCCAGGGCCTGGTAACGGGTGAGGTCGACCTGGATCGGGGTGATCGAAATGAAGCCGTTGCGCACCGCATGAAAATCGGTGCCGGGGCCGGAGTCCTGTTCGCGCCCGGCCGGGCCGATCCAGAACACCTCGTTGCCGCGCGGATCGCGCTGGGCGATGCAGCCTTCGGCACGGTGCCGGTTGCCCAGGCGGGTGACCTCGAAGCCGCGGATCTCGCTCCACGGCAGGTCCGGCACGTTGACGTTGAGGATGGTGTCGGCGGGCAGCGGGTCGGCCTTGAGGCGGGTCACGATTTCCACCGCGGCGCGCGCGGCGGTCTCGAAGTTGCGCGGCTCGTGGTTGCGCGTCACCAGCGACATGGCCACCGCCGGCAGTCCCAGGAAACGCCCTTCCATGGCCGCCGAGACGGTGCCGGAATAGATGACGTCATCGCCCAGGTTGGCGGCATTGTTGATGCCCGACACCACGATGTCCGGCTCGTATTCGAGCACGCCGGTCAGCGCCAGGTGCACGCAGTCGGTGGGGGTGCCAGCGACGGAACAGGTGTAGTGGTCGATGCGCTTGAGCCGGATCGGCAGGTCCAGGGTGAGCGAATTGCTGGCGCCGGAGCGGTCACGGTCCGGGGCGAACACGGTCACTTCATGACCGGCGTCACGCAATACCGACGCGAGCATCTTGATGCCGGGGGCGTCGACACCGTCGTCGTTGCTGACCAGGATCCGCATCTGCGATTTAACCGCTTGATTTTTCAAGACTTCGATTCCATCACTTTCCAGCGTTGGCGGGGCCGGCGCGTCCCCAGATGGGGCGGGTCGACCGCGCAAGTGCGTCAGCTATTGTGCCGCAAGCGGGCAGATCGTCCTACCCCGGAAACGGTAGGCAGCCGCCCTCGGGTGGCATTACGCTGTACGCATGTCACATCCTGAAGACGAAGACCCCGCCGCGCTGTTCCGTTCGGCCATCGGCGAGGTCAAACCGCTGCGCAAGCCCGCCGCTGCGCCGCCGCCCACGCCCAAGCCGAAGCCGCGCGCACGCATGGCCGAACGCGATGACCAGGAGGCCCGCGGCGAGTTCGCGCGGCTGCTGCGCGACAGCAGCCCGCTGGAAGCCGGCGACACCGCCAGCTACCGCCGCGACACCCTGCCCGCCCGCATGTTCCAGCGGCTCAAGCGCGGCCAGTATTCGGTGCAGGACGAGCTGGACCTGCACGGCGCCACGGTGGCGCAGGCCGAAACGCTGTTGCGCCAGTTCCTGCTGGAAGCGCATGCGCACGAGCATGGCTGCGTGCGCATCATCCACGGCAAGGGCCTGCAGTCCGACGGTGGCGCGCCGGTGCTGAAGAACCTGGTCGACCGCCTGCTGCGCCAGCGCAACGACGTGCTGGCCTTCCATTCAGCACCGGCCGGGCAAGGCGGTACGGGCGCGGTGCTGGTGCTGTTGAGCAACCGGTAGCGCCGACCGTTGGTCGGCTGCACGGCGCGTTGGATCGCGCATGATCCGGCACCGCGTGAAGCCGACCAACGGTCGGCTCTACCGGCTTCAGGCGTCGGGCTGGCTGGCGTCTTGCACCGGCCCAAGCTCGTGCAGCACCGCAGTGGCATAGCAGCCCGGCGGCAGCGCGAAGCTGAGTTCCAGCACGTCCGGCTGCAGCCACTGGTGCTGCAGCATCGCCGGGCGCAGGCGCAGCGCGCGGCGTTCCTGCTTCAGACGGGCCCCTTCCAGTCCGGCACGCAATGCCAGCGACTGTTCGTCGCCGATCGCGCCCATTTCTAGCGCCGCCGCCGCATCGCTGCTGCGCAGTTCGCCCTCGCCCCACAACGGGCCGCTGGGGTGGATGTCGAACCGTGCCAGGCGGTCGGCCAGCAGGTCGGTGAACGGCTCGGGGCCGAACACGCTGCGGCTGCCGTCCAGCATCCACACCTCGCCGTCCAGCGGTGCGTCCCAGTTGCCCTGCGCCACGCGTTCGGCGAGCAG
>NZ_QAIW01000457.1:9213-10281 GCF_003061285.1 Stenotrophomonas sp. HMWF003
CGCCGAGCGGGCGGCCGAGAGCAACAGCGAGCGCTGGTCCGGGCGCATCCGACGCCCGCCGAACATCGCCAGGGCGGCCGGCACGTTGCCGCCGTCGCGACCGAAACGCTGCTCGCCGAACCAGTTCGGCAGGCCGCGCGCGGCGATCAACGACAACCGCTCGTCGATCGCGGCCGCGTCGCCCTGCACCTCGCGCAACACCAGCTTGAAGCGGTTGCCGGCCAGCGCACCGCGCTGCAGCTTGCGGTTGTGCCAGGTGGATTCGACCACCTCGATCTCATCGGAGGCCAGCAGCGCCGGATCCGGTGCGACCCGCTTCGGCAGGTGCACGCTGAAACGCTGGGTGGTGACCGCATGGCGATCCTTCATGCCGGCGTAACTGACCGCCATGTCCGGCAGCCCGGCCCAGCGCGCGAGCACTTTGGCCACGTGCACGGTGTTGGCGCCACGCTTGCGGATCGTAAGCAGCAGGTGCTCGCCCTCCCCGCTCGGCTCGAACGCGGGCAGCTCGTCCACCTGGAAATCATCCGGCGTGGTGCGGATCTTCGCGGTCAGCAGCGGCGCGCCGAACGCCAGCGGCAGCGCGATCACAGCGCCACCAGCAGCACGACGGCCTGGGCGGCAATGCCTTCACCGCGCCCGGTGAAGCCCAGCTTCTCCGAGGTGGTGGCCTTCACGCTCACGCAGTCCAGCGCCACGCCGAGCACGCTGGCGATGCGCTCGCGCATGGCGGCCGCGTGCGGGCCCACCTTCGGCCGCTCGCAGATCACGGTGATGTCGGTGTTGCCGACCTGCCAGCCGCGTTCGCGCAGCAGGCTGTTGCAGTGCGCGAGCAGGTGCGCGCTGTCGGCCCCCTTCCAGCGCATGTCCGTTGGCGGGAAGTGCACGCCGATGTCGCCCAGCGACAGCGCGCCGAGCATCGCATCGCACAGCGCATGCAGGATCACATCGCCGTCGCTGTGGGCCAGCACGCCGCAGCTGTGCGGCACGCGGATGCCCCCCAGCATCACGTGGTCGCCCTCGCCGAAGGCGTGGACGTCGTAGCCCTGTCCGATGCGGACCGGCGGG
>NZ_QAIW01000457.1:10306-10932 GCF_003061285.1 Stenotrophomonas sp. HMWF003
AGTTGTGGCGACGCGCGCGGGCTCAGTACCCGCGACGCGCCAGCTCGAATTCGAATCGGGACAGATCGGCCGGGGTGGTGACCTTGAAGTTGTCCTCGCTGCCTTCCACCAGCAACGGGCGCAGTCCCTGCCGCTCCATCGCCATGGCATCGTCGGTGACCTCCACGCCGGCGTCGGCCGCCTCCTGCAGGGCCCGTGCCAGCTGGTGGCGGCGGAACAGCTGCGGGGTCAGCGCGCGCCACAGGCGTGCACGCGGCTCGGTGGCGTCGATGCCGCCGTCGTCGCCGGCACGCTTGAGGGTGTCGCGCACCGGTGCGGCCAGGATCGCCCCGACCGGATCATTGCGCCCCACTTCCAGCAGCCGGCCGAGGTCGGCGGCAGCCAGGTTGGGCCGTGCGGCGTCATGCACCAGCACGAAATCATCGGCCCGCACGCTCTCGGGCAAGGCCTGCAGGCCGGCCAGCACCGAGGCGGCGCGGGTGGCGCCACCGATGCAGGTCAGGATCGGCTTGTCGGCCAGCGACTGCCAGCCCGGCCAGTCGGTGTCGCCGTCGGCGACCACCACCATCACCCCGGCCACGACCGGGTGCGACAGCAGGGCCCCCAGGGTATGGGCCAGCAGCACC
>NZ_QAIW01000457.1:10942-12187 GCF_003061285.1 Stenotrophomonas sp. HMWF003
CGCGGCCGGCCGCCGGCACCACGGCCCAGACCGTGCCCATCAGGGCACGTCCTGGTGCGGGGCGTCGGGGTCGATCGCCACCGGCGCGCGCGCGGGCGCAACCGGGGCATCTTCCACCACGCGGTAGAACTTCTCGCCCGGCTTGATCATGCCCAACTCGCTGCGCGCCCGTTCTTCGATGGCCGCCTGGCCTTCCTTGAGGTCCTTGACCTCGGCGGCCAGCGCGTCGTTGCGCTGTTGCAGACCGGCGTTGTCGCGCTTCTGGTTTTCGACCTGGGCTTCCAGGGTCATCACTTCACCTGAGTTGCCCGGGCCGAACCAGAAACGGTACTGCAGCCACGCCAGCAACAGCGCCAGCAGCAGCAACATCCAGCGCCAGTTGCGCATGGGATCAGCGCTTCAGCGACACGAACGCATCACGGCCGGCGTAGCGCGCACCGGCACCCAGCGCTTCTTCGATGCGCAGCAGCTGGTTGTACTTGGCCACGCGGTCGCTGCGGCACAGCGAGCCGGTCTTGATCTGGGTGGCGGTGGTGGCCACGGCGATGTCGGCGATGGTGGTGTCTTCGGTTTCGCCCGAACGGTGCGACACGACGGCCGCGTAGTTGGCGGCGTCGGCCATGGCGATCGCTTCCAGGGTCTCGGTCAGGGTGCCGATCTGGTTGACCTTGATCAGGATGGCGTTGGCGGTGCCCGAGGCGATGCCTTCCTTGAAGATCTTCGGATTGGTCACGAACAGGTCGTCGCCGACCAGCTGCACCTTGCCGCCGATGCGGTCGGTGAGCAGCTTCCAGCCCGCCCAGTCGTTCTCGGCCAGGCCGTCTTCGATCGTGATGATCGGGTACTGCGCGGCCCAGTCGGCCAGGAAGTCGACGAACTGCTCGGAGGTCAGGCGCTTGTTCTCGCCCACCAGGTTGTACTTGCCGTTTTCGTAGAACTCGGTGGACGCCACGTCCAGGCCCAGCATCACGTCTTCACCGGCGGTGTAGCCGGCCTTGCCGATCGCTTCCAGGATGGTGTCCAGCGCTTCGACGTTGCTGCGGAAGTCCGGCGCGAAGCCGCCTTCGTCGCCCACGGCGGTGCTCAGGCCATGGCCCTTGAGCACGGACTTGAGCGAATGGAAAATTTCGGTACCGGCGCGCAGCGCTTCGGAGAACGAGGTGAAGCCGACCGGCAGCACCATGAATTCCTGGAAGTCGACGTTGTTGTCGGCATGCGCGCCGCCGTTGATGATGTTCATCATCG
>NZ_QAIW01000051.1:0-1018 GCF_003061285.1 Stenotrophomonas sp. HMWF003
GCGCGCATGCGCGCGTTCTGCGCCTGGATCTGGGCACGGTCCAGGATCAGCGCATCGGCGTTGGGTAGGCGCGCAGCCCAGTACTGTGGGGTGAGGTAGGCCTCATGCAGGCCCACCACATACGGCAGTGGCGCGCCGGGATCGGGCTGGCCAGGCGCGCTGCCATCGGCGGCCCATGCGGGCGCGCTGGCCACGGCCAGCAACAGCGCCAGCACGCGTTTCGCGGTGGCGGGCCAGAGGGCAGGGCGGAAACGGGTCATGCAGGCACTGTCCTCGGTGGGCAGGTTGGCGGGCGCAGCGCGGGTCATGCCGCCCACTCCGTGGCCACATCGGCTTCATAGCGCGCCGGCAGCGAAGGCGCGGCGCGGTAGTGGCCGCCCGGGCGAACGTAGGCGTGGGCGCGCCAGGGGAACCGGGCGATGGCCGTTGCAATGGCGGCGTCCAGCGCCGCCCGGTCGGCCCAGGTGGTCCCGCAGCTGCCGCAGCCCCACACCGACGGCTGCAGCGTATCGACCCAACAGGCCTCGCCGGTGCAGGCGCGTTCCGGGCAGGGCAGGGAACGCGTAGGGTCCGCCGTGCGTGCGGCGCCGCGCTGGCTCGGGTTCACCGCCGTGCCGTGGTGGCAGTGCGGGCAGTCCAGCATCACCAGGCGCATGCCCTTGGCGCGGGAGGTCTCGAACAACACGGCCTGCGCCCCGGTTGGCACGAAGCCGGCCTGGCAATGGTCGCAGCGCAGCTCTGGATGATTCATGGGGCACGTCCTCCAGCGCCGGCGGGTGTCATGGAATACTTATTCCTTTCGCTGTGGAATGCAAGAATAAATTATTGACCGGCGTCACGGCCCGTGTTACACAGCCCTTACCACCCGCGCTGGGGAAGTGTCGCTGTGGATCGTGCCGTTCGCAAACCTGCCGTTCGCCTACCGCGAGTGCCTGTCGCCGCCAGCCTGCTGGTGGCGGCGCTGCTGTCGGTGCCGTCGGCCCAGGCCGGTCGTGCCGCTTCCGGCACGGTAGAGGAC
>NZ_QAIW01000004.1:0-2681 GCF_003061285.1 Stenotrophomonas sp. HMWF003
CACGCCGGTTACGCGTCGCCGGTCTTCGGCGGGTTCTTCAGGCTCAGCACCACGGTGGCGGCGATGATCACGGCCACCACGCCCAGCGAGATCGGGGTGGGGATCTTGAAGATGTCGATCAGCATCATCTTGATGCCGATGAAGGCCAGCACCAGGGCCAGGCCATACGGCAGCAGGTGGAAGCGATCGGCCATGCCGGCCAGCAGGAAGAACATCGCGCGCAGGCCCAGCACCGCGAACACGTTGGAGGTGAGCACGATGAACGGGTCGGTGGTGATGGCGAAGATGGCCGGGATGGAGTCCACCGCGAAGATCACGTCGGTGACCGCGATCAGGATCAGCACCACGAACAGCGGGGTGAACCAGCGCTTGCCATCGCGCATGACGCTCATGGCATTGCCGGCGTAGTCGGGCAGCAGGCGCAGGTGCTTGCGCATCCAGCGCAGGGCGGGGTTGCTCTCCAGATCCGGCTCGCTGCCGGCCGAGAACCACATCTTCCAGCCGGTGAACAGCAGGAAGGCGCCGAACACGTAGAGCAGCCAGTGGAACTTGGTGAGCAGCACGCTGCCGGCGAAGATCATGATCGTACGCAGCACGATCGCGCCCAGGATGCCGATGATGAGCACCTTCTGGCGCTGTTCCTCGGGCACCGCGAAGTAGCCCATGATCATCAGGAACACGAAGATGTTGTCCACGGCCAGGGCTTTTTCGACCAGGTAACCGGTCAGGAACTCCAGGCCGACCTTGTTGGCCACTACCTGGCCCGCGGTCTCGTTCAGGTAGTACCAGAGGCCGCCGTTGAAGGCCAGGGCCAGCACGACCCAGCCGATCGACCACCACAGGGCCTCCTTGAAGGTGACCTTGTGCGGCCCGCCATGTCGCATCAATACGAGGTCGACCAGCAGCGCGATGATCACCACCGCGCCGAAGCCGCCCCACAACCACACATTACCGATCGTCTGCATTGGGTTTATCCGTTGGAAAAATGATTGCCTCAAGCCGGACGGCGAGGATCTGCAACGGAGGATCGGGGGGATCCGGGGACAGAGCTTCGCCATACGGCGAAGGTCTCGCTCGCAGTCCCGATGGGTGGGACTGCCGTTGCACCGGAGCCTGCGGGCTCGAATTGACGGCGACAACGTCTGGGAGCTACTCCCCTTCTGGGGCCGATTCTGCGGGGTGGCCGGGCCGGCGTCAACTGGACGCCCTTTGCCCGGTGATGACGGGCGGTGGGCGCCAACCGCGTACGGGCCGGACGCGATGGGGAGACGGCCGGCGGCCGTCACTACCGGGGCGCGGGGGCTTCCCGGATACAATACGGAGATGAATACCCCTGCCCCCGTTGTCCGCCTCAAGAACGCCTGGCGCTCCAGCCACCCGTGGATCTTCCAGAAACTGGTCGAAAAGCCGGCCGTCCGTCCCAAACCCGGTGCCATCGTCGACGTCATCGGCGTGGACGGGGAGTGGATCGGCCGGGGCTTCTACAACGGCCATTCGCGCATTGCCGTGCGCATCCTGGAAACCGACCAGGCCGTTCCGGTGGACGCGGGCTGGTTCTCGCGCAAGATCGCCCAGGCCGTCTCGCTGCGCCGTGATGTGCTGAAGCTGGACGCGGTGTCCGACGCCTGGCGCGTGGTGCACAGCGAAGGCGACGGCCTGTCCGGCCTGGTGGTGGACCGCTACAACGACCTGGTGGTGGTGGAGTTCTTCGCCGCCGGCATGTTCCGCCACCGCGAGTGGATCTACGAAGCACTGCGTGAGCAGTTCCCGGGCTGCCGTTTCCACAGCTTCGCCGACGAACACGTGCAGAAGCAGGAAAGCTTCGACTTCCACGGCAACACCACCACCGAAGCGTCGGTGATCACCGAGTACGGCGTGAAGTTCCGCGCCGACCCGGCCGGTGCGCACAAGACCGGTTTCTTCGCCGACCAGCGCGAGAACCGCCAGTGGCTGAGCGAGCAGGTGGAGGGCAAGAGCGTGCTCGACCTGTGCTGCAACACCGGCGGCTTTGCGGTGTACGCGGCCGCGCGCGGTGCGTCGGAAGTGGTCGGCATCGACATCGATGAAGACGTGATCGCCATTGCCAAGGCCAACTCGCGCCTCAACAACGTGCGCCCGAAGTTCATCCAGTCCGACGTGTTCCCGTGGCTGCGCGATGCGGCCAACCGCGGCGAGCAGTACGACGTGGTGATCCTGGACCCGGCCAAGATGACCCGCGACCGCGACCAGGTGATCACCGCGCTGAAGAAGTATCTGGACATGAACAAGCTGGCGCTGGGCGTGGTCAAGCCCGGTGGCCTGTTCGCCACGTTCTCGTGCACCGGCCTGGTGGCCGAGGACCAGTTCCTGGACATGCTGCGCCGCGCGGCGTTCTATTCCGGCCGCACCATCCAGATCCTGAAGGTGGCCGGCGCCGGTCCGGACCACCCGTTCATGGCCCACGTGCAGGAATCGCGCTACCTCAAGGCAGTGTTCTGCCGCGTGCTGGACTGATCCGCAGGATCCCGGCTACGTTCGGCACCAGGTAGTGCCGGCCGCTGGCCGGCTCCTCGAGACAATCGCAGACCAGGGGGAGCCGGCCAGCGGCCGGCACTACCGTTTGTTGTCCTCTCAGCGCTATGGTCTGACGCTTCCCATCCTAGGTGAGGCGTCATGACGTTGCGCAGTCTGTCATTGCTGGT